>JAPUHH010000173.1 GCA_027297825.1 Gammaproteobacteria bacterium | reverse complement strand
TAAAAAACATATAGAAATTAGTCGAAAACTTCATGATTAAGTGGATGAAACCTTAAAATAACAGCAGCTAACAATAGGTAACTTAAGCTATAATTATGTAAACCTAAAAATAAACTACCCGTCAAAATTCATGCACGATGTAAAACTAACCATGTATGGCTTGCTGTGTGCGCTTTTAATTAGTTGCGGGGAGTCCGAGCAGCCGGCTCCGCCACCGCTAGAAATACCCGTTTTTGAAGTAATTCAGCAAGATGTTCCAATTATAATTGAACTGGTTGGACAAACTTTAGGTTCCAGTGATATTCCGATTCGGGCTCGAGTTGATGGCACACTTGAAAGCATTGAGTTTCTTGAAGGTCGAGTTGTCCAAAAAGACCAACTTCTGTATACCATCGAGACAAGACCATACGATGCAAAAGTAGTCGAAGCCAAAGGGTACTTGGCAGAAGCGAAAACAGCTCGTGCAAAAGCCAAGAGCGACCTGGGTCGAATTCGTCCGCTGGCAGAAATTAACGCGGTCAGTCAGCAAGATTTAGACTCGGCTGTTGCTCAATTCCACGCTGCGGAAGGGTCTGTGCAGGCCGCCGCCGCACAAGTAGAACAAGCGTTGATTGAACTTGGCTACACCAAAATTTATTCACCTATTGATGGACGCATTGGGTTAACTAGGGCAAAAGTCGGCGAGTATGTAGGCAAAGACCCAAACCCGATTGTATTAAACTATGTTTCGCAAACAGATCCCATCAGAGTCAGGTTTTCGATCAACGAAAGACAATTCTTAGAATTTGCGCGAAAGTTCACAGATACAATTAAGCGAAATGATGAGGAAGCAGAAACAGAAGCAAAAGTAGAAACAGAATCTAGTCTCGAAATGATTCTTGCAGATGGCTCCATCCATGCTTACAAAGGTCGTGTAAGAAGCTACGAAGCAGCAATTGATCCAACTACCGGCACACTAACCTTAGAGGCCGATTTTCCTAATCCCGATACACATGTCCTTGCAGGTCAATTCGCAAGAATACGAGCCTTAGTAGAAGTCCGCGAAAACACTTTACTCGTACCGCAAAGAGCGGTTAGCGAGTTGCAAGGTAATTTTCAAGTAATGGTTATAGGCCAGGATAACGTAGTTGAAGTGCGCAAAGTAAAAACCGGACCTGTTCACGATAATTTGCTCGTTATTGAAGAGGGGCTAAAGGCAGGTGAGCGCGTTGCGACGGAGGGATTATTGCGACTGCGTAATGGGATGAAAGTTATCCCTAAGGACTGGGCATCAACTCAAAGTAATAAAGAGAATTTAACCTCAAATGCTGCCTCCGAAAATGGAGAGTAACAGTGGCTGAATTTTTTGTGCGCCGACCCATCGTTGCGATGGTGCTTGCAATCATTATTGTGATCTTAGGAATTGTTGCATTAGGTCGACTGCCCGTCGCTCAGTATCCAGAAATCACTCCACCTATGGTTTCGGTATCTGCTACCTACACTGGTGCCAGTGCCATTAACGTTGAACAGTCTGTAGCTACTCCCATTGAGCAAAAAGTCAATGGAGTTGAAAATATGATCTACATGCGTTCCATTAACTCGAATGATGGAAGGCTAAATTTGCAAGTTTCTTTTGAAGTAGGAACCGACCTTGATTTGGCTAATGTGCTCACTCAAAACCGAGTTTCCGAAGCAGAAGCTAGCTTGCCCGAAGAGGTGAAACGATTAGGTGTTACGGTCAAAAAGAAACTATCGTTCCCTTTATTAATGATTTCATTATTTTCCCCTAATGAGACCTATGACGAAGAGTTTCTAAATAACTATGCATCTATAAATATTGTCGACGAGTTAGCGCGAATACAAGGAGTAGGCCTTGCGGAGGTGATGGGTGGTAGTACTACTGACTATGCGATGCGCATCTGGATTCGACCCGATCAATTAGCCAAGTTGAACTTAACGGTTCCAGATATCACCCAAGCCATTCGCGATCAAAATGTTTTAGTTGCTGCCGGACAAATTGGTGGTGAGCCGGCACCACCCGGGAATGAGTTTACTTACACGGTGCAAACAGAAGGACGATTTGAGACTGCGGAGGAATTTGGCAGGGTTGTGGTGCGTTCTAATCCAAACGGCTCGCAGGTGCTATTAAAAGATGTTGCAAGAATCGAGCTGGGATCTCAGAATTATTTAGTTACTGTCAGGCTCAATGATAAATCTGCGGGTCTAATGCAAGTATTTCAACTGCCCGATGCTAATGGTTTGGATGTGGCTAATAAAGTGCTCGCAGCCATGGAAACAATTTCGCAACGCTTTCCTGATGATTTAGAGTATGTAATCTCACTGGATACTACCAAGCCGATTACTGCAGGCATTAGAGAAATCTTAGTTGCACTATTTCAGGCGATAGCATTGGTCATTTTGGTTGTATACATTTTTTTACAAAGTGTTCGATCTACTATAATTCCTACATTAACGATTCCTGTAGCGCTCATTGGTACTTTCGCAGTTTTTCCTTTGCTAGGGTTTTCGATTAACACTTTGTCTTTGTTAGGACTCGTATTAGCAATTGGAATTGTTGTGGATGATGCCATCGTGGTTGTGGAAGCTGTCACAGCAAAAATTGAGCAAGGCATGGCGCCAAAGGAAGCAACGATTGCAGCAATGAGAGAAGTATCGGGACCTATTGTTGCTACGTCACTGGCACTTATTGCCGTATTTGTGCCCGTAGCGGCCATGGGCGGTATTACTGGGCGCTTATATCAACAATTTGCAATTACCATCGCGGTTGCAGTTGCGATTTCATCTGTTAACGCGCTCACATTGAGTCCTGCATTGGCGGTTTCCTTATTAAAACCGCCAAGCGAGCAAAAAGGTTTGTTGGATAAATTTTTTGCTTTATACAACCGATGGTTTGAGATAGCGACTAATCGATTCATGAAACTAACTGAATATTTCACGCATCGAATTGGGCGAGCGATGTTGCTTCTTGGTGTATTGGTCGTCGGATTGGTTTTTTTGTTTAAAATTATACCAGGTGGATTCGTCCCCGAAGAAGATCAAGGCTATGTGCTTGCTACAGTATTGTTACCAGACGGTGCGTCATTGCAACGTACGACAGCAGCGCTTGAACAAATTCAACAAATAGTGGCTGAGTTTGACGCGGTAGAAAATGCTGTATTTATTGGTGGCTACAGCATTGTTGCTGGAACATTTCAAACGAATGCAGGTGCAGTGTTCTTGCAACTGAGGGATTGGGATGAGCGACCCGATTCAAGCGATCATGCTAGAGAAATAGTTCGCAGACTAAATGCGGAGTTTGGTAAGAAGGTTGTAAAAGGTGTTGCATTTGCATTTGGGCCTCCTGCGATCCCGGGTCTTGGTACAGGGTCTGGATTCTCCATGATGCTGCAAGATCGTGGAGGAAATTCAACTGAGTATCTGGCTGAACAAACGCAAAAGTTTATTGAGGCTGCGAATAAACGACCAGAAATTGGGAATGCATACACTTTATTCAGAGCGAATGTTCCACAAATTTATCTTGGTATTGATGATGCAAAGGCATTGAAGCTAGGGGTGCAGCTTTCGGATATCTATACATCCATTGGAGCCTACTTAGGTGGCGCATATGTAAATGACTTCAATCGATTTGGTCGATTATACAAAGTATATGTGCAGGCAGAACCTGAGTATCGAGCGACTGAAAGGGGAATTAGCTCATTCTATGTGCGTAATAGTGAAGGCAACATGGTGCCCTTATCTACGCTCGTAACAACGAGTCGCACCTATGGACCCGAATTTACTAATCGATTTAACTTATTTCGTTCCGCAGAAGTGGGAGGACAGGCAGCCCCAGGATATAGTTCTTCGCAGGCAATATCCGCATTGGAGGAGGTTGCGGTGGAAGTGCTGCCGTGGGATATCTCTTATTCTTGGTACAACATGTCTTATCAGGAAAAGCAATCTCAAGGGACCGGATCCATTGTCTTTCTAATGGCGCTGGTATTTGTGTTTCTAATTTTAGCTGCACAGTATGAGAGTTGGTCTATGCCACTATCTGTATTGCTTGGCACACCGATTGCTATATTTGGTGCGATGGGAGGGCTATGGGTTGCAAGGATGTTTAGTGAAAGTTATGAGAATAATGTTTTTGCGCAAATTGGCCTGGTAATGCTAATTGGTCTTGCCGCAAAAAATGCAATCCTGATTGTGGAGTTTGCAAGAGTGGAATCTGATAAAGGGAAAAGTCCTGTAGAGGCTGCCATGATAGCTGCACGCTCGCGATTCCGTCCAATTTTAATGACCGCTTTTTCATTCATATTGGGAGTTATACCTTTATTAATTGCTAGCGGTGCCGGAGCTGAGGCAAGAAAAGTGATGGGTATGACCGTTTTTTGTGGAATGCTTATAGCAACGCTTATTGGTGTGCTTTTAGTGCCTGCAATGTATGTATTTGTTGAACGTTATATTGCAAGAAACGACAAAACTTCTGAATCAAATTAATCTGTAAACATTTAATGTGCTTGGTAAACAACAATTTCTGGCGATGTGGAACTTTATATGCTTTTGTATCAATTCTTGTCGGTTGCACATTAGGGCCCGATTACGAGCGCCCTGAACTCGATATCCCGGTAAAATATATAGACTCTAAACCTTCGGTTGAATCCATTGCCAATTTAGAATGGTGGAAAATATTTCAGGATAAACAACTGCAATCTTTGATCGAAACTGCACTGGAGGAAAATAAAGACCTTGGCATTGCGCTTGCACGTATCGAAGAAGCTTATGCTGCGGTAACCATTGTACGATCAGAACAGTTCCCAACAGTGGATGCATCTGGTGAAGCAGGGCGAGGAAAACGCAGCGGAGAAATAGTCCCAAATGCAAAAACGGACGACAATTATTTTGGCGGAGTAGACCTTTTTTTTGAAATAGATTTCTGGGGAAAGCTACGTCGTGCGACAGAAGCACAACGCGCAGAACTGTTAGCGACTGAAGCCGCATATCGAAATGTCACCATTGTCCTTGTCTCTAATGTGGCGAGTACATACTTTTTACTTAGGGATTTTGATGAACAGCTTATTATTTCTAAACGCACTCTAAAAGCCCGCTTAGATAGTCTTGACATAATTCAAGCTCGATTTGATAGGGGGATAGTTGCCGAGCTCGATGTTAACCAAGCGCAAATTGAAGTTGCAATTGCTGAGGTTGCAATCGCGTCTTTAGAACGCCGTATTATTCAAACAGAAAATGCACTGCGAATTTTACTGGGTAGAAATCCAGGTCCTGTTACAAGAGGACTTCCCCTAGATCAACAAATGACTCCACCCGAAATTCCGGTTGGACTTCCTTCGGAACTTTTACAAAGAAGGCCTGACTTAATTGTTGCTGAAGAACAATTACATGCACAAACTGCAAGAATTGGGGTTGCCGAAGCGCTACGTTATCCTTCATTTACATTAACAGGTAATTTAGGATACGAAAGTACAGAATTATCTGATCTTAATTCCAGCGATGCACGCACCTGGAATCTATTCGGTAATATTTTTCAACCGATCTTTAATGCAGGAAGATTAAGAGCACAGGTCGATGTTGAAACTGCACGAACGGAACAGGCAATTCTTTTTTATGAACAGGCTTTTCAGCAAGCGCTACGCGAAGTCGAGGATGCACTGGTTGCCATTCGCACGTTTAATTTGGAATATGCTGCCCGATCACGTCAAGTAATCGCAGCTCGTAATGCGGCTAGGCTTTCAAGAGCAAGGTATGATGGGGGGGTTGTTGATTATTTGGAAGTTTTAGATACTGAGAGAACTTTATTTAACGCTGAACTTGCCGAGTCAGATACGCTTCAGCAGTATCTCAATTCAATTGTGCAATTATATAAGTCATTGGGTGGTGGTTGGAGTTTAAAATAAGCTTCTATTTCGACGAATAAAGTCAATTTAAACACTCCGAGCGTGCATGAAGGAAGACAAATTTTGCGAGAACACGCTTTAACTGCCAATGTCTACCGTTGCCCGATAGTGGTAATTACGCTTTTCATCATTGACCGCGGTTAGCCACAAGCAGTCGTTTAGTTGAAGAGTCAACAGTCATGCACGAGAAGTTAACACTTAAAGGCAATGATTGACTTTTAAAACGCATAGATTCTTTCAAATAACCAAAATGATGAAAGCCCACCAATTGAATAGACAGCAGCTGTTTTTGCCCAGCCCATTAACTTTTGCTGTTTCAATGCATGTAATAAAAAGCTAAGAAAAAGGACTATTGCAACAAACACCAGTTGGCCAAGCTCAACGCCTAAATTAAAAAAGATTAATGCCAATGGAATGGCATGTTGTGGTAAACCAACTTCAGTTAGCGCACCAGCAAAACCAAACCCATGCAATAGTCCAAATATAAACGCGACTAGCCACGGCCACCTTGCGGCCACACCCTTTCGCCCCTGTTTTCCATGCACAATTTCCACTGCTAAAAACAGGATACTCAATGCAATAACGGCTTCTACGGGTTGCTGGGGTACTTGCACAGCCCCCAATGTGGCAGCAGCTAAAGTAATACTGTGTGCTAGGGTAAAGGAGGTAATGGTCGCTATTAATTGTCGCGTGCTGGTAACAATTAACAACAAGGCAAATACAAACAACAGATGATCAACACCTAACAGAATATGTTTTGTCCCCAAGCGTAGGTACGTCACAACCACGTCGGTAGTACTGCTCTTTTCAGGGATAATATAGAACGGTGCTGAAGGTTTAAGCAACGCCGTTGAAACGGAACCATCGAGCCATTTCAATCGCAACAAGACATCTGTATTGCTGTTATTCATGTTTTTAATAGATATACGCTGTCCAACGACATTGTCAGCGCAGTGAATATACCAGCGTTGTAACCTAGCACTGTTGATAGTGTGCGAAGTGATTGCTGTTTTATTTGTGCAGCCATCCGGAAAACGAGGCACTAACGAAAGTTTTCCCCCGCTATTTTGCGGTACTTTCCATAAAACAGCATAAATACCCGGGCTGTCTTCGTTTAGCTCCAGATAGCCCGGCCGTATTTCATCAGCAATCGAACTATTAGAGAGCAATAATAGAATAAGACTGATAATTATTCGCAGCATCATTATTCAGCACTCGCCATGACGCCTTTTGCAATATCATCATCCAGTATAATGTCATAACGTTGATACAGGCTTTTATAAAAGCTCTCATTGGCCTCATCTTGTTTCGTAGTACGCCACTCTCTGGCGACACGGTCACGTATTTCAGCTAGCGGGGGTAATCGGGCTTCTGTGCGCGAATGAATGTAAATCAAGTGCAGGCCATACCCAGAAGTAACTGGCCCTTGCCAGCTACCAATGGGTAGAGCAAATGTTTGTTCAGAAAATTCGGTGCCAAACATGTTGCTTACCTGACTCTTTCTTGCATCTGTGAACTCGTATGGCAATAAAAAGCGATCACCCAGATTGATGGAATCAACTGCAGCAGTTATTTCTCTTAACTGCTCAAGTAACTGTTTTGCGTCTCGGTTAATTTCTTGATCGCGTTGGCTTGGATCCAGATAGATTTGACTAAAAGTGATAGTGGCAGGCGACGCAAAATTTGATGAATGCTCAGACAAAAATGAACCTAGCTCAATTTCGGTCGGTTCAGAAATTAAACTCAGGTCATTAAACAGGTATTCCATTTTTTGCGCTAGGCGGCGGCGAACAATAACGTCATCCTGATCCAACCCCATAGCCATAGCCTCGCGATAAAGGACCTGTTCGCGAATGTAATGCTCAAGTTGCTGTTCTCTTTCCTGCGCAGATGGTGGCCTTCCATTGCGCTTTAGCCAGGCGGTGGCAAGACTGTCGAGATTGGGTTGGGTAATAGTGATGCGATGATCAGCCTTAACGCTAGGATCACTTATCTGACTAAACAGAACAAAAAGTCCGGCACCTATCACCAGAAAATGTAGCAGGGGCTCCCGCAACAGAGGATAAAATTTGAACTGTTTCATCATATAAAAAGAGAAACGGGGTGTATCTACGCCCCGTTTACCAGACTTATTATTACTATGTGTAAAACCTAACCCTTCTGGGGCGTATACCAAATTGGCGAAGTATAAGCGCGTTCCGTAGTCGTCATAGGAACTTCCTTTGGCATTTCTATCTTATAGTACTTAGCCTCGTAGGCTGTCCAGCGTGGTGTTGGGATTTCAATGACACGAGCGTAATAAAAGGCGCTCTGCTTGGCATCAAAGTCAGGATCTTTCCAGACGGTGATTAGCTCGGTAGCACCGATGGTATTTGTCCAGGTCGCGTTGGCAACATCCACCGTGTTACCAACGGAAGGTAACTTGCCTTTGCTATCCGGTTTGCGATCATCAGACCAGACCA
>JAPUHH010000172.1 GCA_027297825.1 Gammaproteobacteria bacterium | reverse complement strand
ATGACCGTAAGCCAGTTTGGATCTTTCATCCACGCATAGTCATCTCTGCGTGTGTGACCATGTAGGGCCAATGTGTGTGGTTATTTCTTAGCAATGGGTGGGTTATTTGATGAAGTAGTCATATTGTCAGAGGATGCGATTATTAAAATGTTCTCAATACAGTCCTTGTATTGAGGTTTTATGAGTCTGTGAATTATTTTGTATAGGGTTCTATACATAATAAAAGTTAGTTTAGATGTATATGCGCAAGATAGAGGGATCTATTTTTTCACCTGGGCTTCTAGCTCGACTTCCCATTGCACGCGGTATACGTTTTTATTGGGTATTGGGCCTTTGGGCCCGCTGTGGCTAATGGTGGTTGATTGAGGGCCTGAAACTTGTTGGTAGTACCTAACGGCGGCTCTTGGGAACTCACTGCACTCAAAGGGCAAGTCATAGCGTACTTCAAATGTAGGTGTTGCTTCTTCCTCATTTACAGGCCAAATATCTGCGAGCAAGTGTGACTGAAATTTCTTATCAAACTCGACATCAAACAGTACTTTGCAGATTTGTTTGTCTAAGCCTTCATTAGCCTCAATGTGATCAGGAAATAAACCATGAAAAAAGAAAGTTGCTTTGGTCATGAATAGATCAGAAGCCCCCTAAACTACGATACGTTATAATTTGTAATATGAAGTATAAATTAGAAACAGACATATCAACATTCGTAATTCAAATAGAGCCTATGGGCTTATGGGATCTTTGGGTGGATGGCATGCCTACACTTACTTTCGTTACACCAGAAGAAGCTGCAATTGCCGTTTATGAGCAAGATTCAGGCTACACCATATGGGATCAACTAGAGCAACATTCTTGCCCAAAAGACCTGAGTGGATGGGAGAAAATTGAAGAATAACTATGAATTTGTTCGAATTCTTGAATAACCTTAATTTAAGAGTAAAGTCATTGATAATTATGAATAGAATTAAATCCTTAAATGTTGTAGCGATTATATTTTGTAACGCCTTATCACCTGTATATGCTGAAGGTGTGCATAAATGGGTCGATGAAAATGGGGTTACTCATTATTCTGATGCAGCGCCAAATTCTTCTGCGACAAAGGTGACAATCATCGAAGTGCATGCGACCTATGCTGCAACGAATGCTGCCGAACAAAATTATTACTCCATAATGAATCAATGGATGCGTTTGCATGAAGAACGTATTGAGCGTGAAAAAATAAAGTTAGAAAAAGCCAAACAAAAAGCAGCTCTGCAACCCGTTGCACCACAAGTTATATATGTGAATGAGCCAAGTGAGAGTCGCTATATAGTGCCCTACACTAGTTATTTGCACCCCAATCATCCGCGTCATCGATTCCAACATAAATCTAATCGGCACTTTGGCGACCAGCACAGAAGAGGAGGGCGCTCTGGTAGATTGCTGGGGTATGGCCGCAGACTGGATTCATCTAAGCAGAGTTTGTCTCGACATGGAAAAGCAAGCGGATTGACACTTAGCCTTCATTAGATCCACTTCCGTCTATTATTTGAGCATTCGCTATATTTCAAGAAAGCGCGGTTGCTTGGTCTTGAAACCAAGGCTGGAATTTAGCAGAATCCTGCCACCAAAAAATTTATAAGAAAAATAATTATGGCGCACGCGGCTTTTCATTTTGCAGAAGAATTTATTACCGAGGACTTGGATTATTATTTTTCCGGGGAGCGCGATAAGAATAATCAAATTCGGCCAGATGATAATATCTATAGTATGACACCCGCGTCATCGCACTGTTGTTTTGATATGAGGGATGGCCGGGTGGCGAATTTTTTCTTTCCCTCTCAGCCTAATCTTTTTGACAGAATTTATATTGGAATAAGCGTGCCGTTATTTGCCAATAATTGGGGCGCATCTTTTTTATTGCAGCTCTTGAAAGTATTAAAACCGAATGGTGCCATCATTTTGCCAGTCTACCCAGAAGGACAGGCGCAAGAGAAAGGTTATTGGTCGCGGAGCTTTTTAGAAAATATTTTTTAAGTCGTCAACGCTGGACTGGATTTAGTAATGTAAGAGCAGAAAATGATGGCGTTATGTCGTTGCAAGTCGGGCGTAAATTGCCAGACCCAATACCGAGTACGATTGAATGGTTTTATCAGCAACGTTCAAATATTGCATTAGAAAGAATAGTAGAAGCGGGTAGCAGTGATGTTTTGCAAACTACTTATATTGGTTCGCTGAAAAAAGTTTGGCGCAATTACACACATAGCGCCGTTATTGAGTGAATTATTTTGGATGCCTTTGGCGCAAATTCACCGCTTACCGTTCACAGCATCAGTGATGACTATGGCTTGCTGATGACCGACTTATTATTAAGCCCTTACGTTGATGTAATGAGTGGCCTGACCGATGATATTTCAACCGAGCAGGAAACAATCGCAAAGAATTTCAAAAGCTACTTTGCGCCACATATGGAAGGCCGTCATCAGATTCTGGAATCTGCTCCAGCTAACCTAGATTTTAAACAAAAATCGAATGTAATTAGTTTGACGAATGCATTGGTGGGTCTGGGGAAGTCAGATATAGAAGGTATGCTCAATAGGGCTTGGGAACAGGTCAAGCCTGGTGGGCTGCTGGTTGTTTATGAGGATTTTGGGTCAAATATGCATGACCTTAATGTGTCAGACTTTACTAGCATGTTAGAAAAGTTTGGTGAAGTGCAAATATACTCATCTATAGTGGCGGCAAAAATTCAAGAGAATGTTGAAATAAGCCATTACTCTTCAATACAAGAGGCTAAATTAGGTGAAGAAAAGCGGGATCAAATCAAGGTGTATCGAGTTGTGCATAAAGCCGCAAAGTGAACCTACATAATTACGTATAAGTAAAATGCATGTGCAATAATGCAAATACATAGTGCTAAAATAACAGCATTGAAGAGTAACGGTTTGCCCTCCTTAGCGAAGCTGGCTTTACTTTTTGCGAGTCTTGTAAGGTGATGTTGGACTAGGTTGCCACTAACAATAGCTGGCAAAATTGCCATGCAAGCAAAGACTACCCAGCCAAAGGAATAATGGGGTGAGTTATATAGGACTGCATAAAAGGTCTTAATGGTATCCATATCAAAAGAATAATAATCCGAAAGTAGAAAAGTCAGCAAATAAATTCAACTTTACCTTAAGTAAATTGTCAGCTCATAGTATTTTTCTACTCATCAGTCGGAGGCTGCAATCATTACTCGCACGTTGCAAGGTGCATGGGGGTATACTTTATCAATCCAATTGAAAATGCTTGGAGGCATCTATGGGTTTGCGCAAATTACGAGATAGGGTGTCTGCGCCTGCGGCCATAATAGGCAAAGATTTTACGATTACGGGTGATATCAAAGGATCGGGCTCTATCGTGATCAGTGGGCAGGTTAAAGGCAATAGTGAAATCGATGGTTTAGTAGAATTAACCTCAACTGCAGTTTGGGAAGGCAATATTCATACGGATGATGTTGTAATCGGTGGCACCGTAAAAGGTGATGTATTTGCGAGAGGCAACATCGAGATTAAAGGAAGTGCTAGAATATTCGGAAATGTGAGCGGGACCAGTGTTTCGATTGCACAAGGTGCGATGATTGATGGCAGCATGAAAGTTCATGATAATAATGGATTGAATGAACAAGCAGAGCAACGTAGTGCGAGTATTACTTCTGAAAACTTCGAAGAGATTTCCACGGCCTAAAGATATATTCATGCAGGTAACACAGCGTTTTCACGCGTTGTGTTGCCCTCGCTTCAAAACTCAACATCTTATTTGGATTTTATTAGCTTGGTTTGCTACAGGAGCGAGCCAAACCTACGCTGATGTTGATACGGCCTGGGATGCAGAACGAACCTTATATAAAAAAGCCCGCCAAGCGTTGAGTAAACGCCAAATTAGCCAATTTTATACGTACCAAGCAACACTAGTCGATTACTCTCTTTACCCTTATCTTGTTCATGGCGAGCTGGTTGCAAGACTTGCAAACGTTAGTGATGAAGAGGTTGATGCATTTTTAACAACCTTTAATGATGGGCCGCTGGTGAATCGTATGCGCCTTACTTGGTTGTTTCAGTTGCAAAAAAAAGGTCGTTGGAAGAGTTTTTTAAAATATTACCGAGATGACACTTCAACGGAATTGCGCTGTTATTTTTTACGCGCCAAAATTCGTCAAGGTGATGAGCGGGAATACCTCAGTCAAGTTCGTGATATTTGGTTGGTCGGAAAATCTCAACCTAAGCAATGTGATCCATTATTTAAATGGTATGAAGATCAAGGCCATCTAACCACAGAGCAAATATGGGAGCGCTTTGCCTTAGCCATGCAAAATAACCAAGTAGAACTTGCAAAGCACCTATCTAAGAAGTTAACTGCCAGTGAGCAAGCTGGTGCTCAACTTTGGTTGGCAACATATTCAAATCCTAAACAGAAATTATTATCTGCGGCACTGCAAAAAGATAATCACCTTAATCGACAGATTATTCGCCATGGATTGCAGCGACTTGCACGCAAAGATCTTACTGCTGCTTATGCAACATGGCTTGCGCTACGAGAAAACTATGCTTTTGGCTCGGATTTGCATGACCAAGTAGAACGTTATCTCGCACTCCGTGCAGCGCGGGGGCATGATGCAAGAGCCCCTACATGGATGTATGAGCTGCCTAAAGATGTGGTAGATGCATCTACAGGTATGTGGCGAATTCGCTCTGCATTACGAAGTCTTGACTGGGATTTGGTTTTGCGTGGTATCGCTATGCTAAATGAAGAAGAAAAAGAAGAGGAGAAATGGCAGTACTAGAAAGCTCGATCATTAGCTGAGAATGGCTTGCAATCAGATGCCAATGTTATTTATCAAAGCATTGCGGTTGAGCGCAGTTATTATGGGTTTTTAGCGGCGGATAAAATTGCCTTGTCCTACAGTATCGATGACGTCCCTATTCAATATAGCGCGAATGAGATTGATAAAATTGCGCAGATACCCGCAGTGATACGTGCAAGGGAGCTGTTGTTGGTAAATCAGCCGATTGATGCGCGGCGAGAATGGAATTATGCAACGCAGAATTTTACTGAGCGACAATATCAAATTGCTGCTTACTTGGCGCATCAATGGCAGTGGCATGATTATGCAATTCGCACTATTGCCAAAGGGAACTACTTTGATGACTTAACCGTACGTTTCCCGACACCATTTGATAGTTTGGTGAATAAATATTCTGCGCAGAGAAAGCTAGATTCCGCTTTTGTATATGCAATTATTCGTCGTGAAAGTGCTTTTAATGAACAGGCTCGATCACCCGTTGGCGCAAGAGGCCTGATGCAGTTAATGCCAGCTACTGCAAAGCAAATGGCAAAAATATTGAAGCTGAAATCGCCTCGCCGGCAAGATTTAAACACACCTAGCTTCAATATTAATCTTGGCAGTCGTTATATCAGTGATATGTTGAATATATTCAAAGGGCATCGAGCATTAGCTTCTGCTGCTTATAATGCTGGTCCGCATCGAGTAAAAAGATGGTTGCCCGAAGATAATGAATTGCCGGCCGATGTTTGGGTGGACACCATACCTTTCACAGAAACTCGAGAATACGTGCGTGCAATATTAGCGTACACCGCATTGTTTGAATGGAAGATTAATCAGAATCCGTCCCGGCTGAGTACGCATCTGTACCCCATCCTTCCAGCACGATAATCGTAAACACCTGTATCCGCGTGTTATTTTTTTTTCATATTTTCTCTAAATTATGAGCATGACTAGTGGTCGTTTAAAACAGATCGGCGGCCATGATTACATTATTAAATCAATCACTACGTAATTATCATAGGCCGTGGACGTCGGTTTTATGAACTTGATGTCGTGTTTATATTTGAGAGAAAGCGGAACGGAGAAAGCGGAACGAAAGTATAGTTATTTTAAAGTTGCAGTGAACGTGAAATTGGATTGAGCGTTTAGTGTAATAAATAAATTGTTTTTCAATTGGAGTTGGAACAATGAATAGCATTGCAAAGTATTTTGCCGTGATGGCAATCATCGTATTGGGTCTTAGCGCCTGTGGTGGCGAATCTTCCGGTGAAAGTACAGGAACTATGGCCCCATCAAGTGTAGATCTTTCACTTTTATCTGCGGCTGCAGTTCGCGGCTATGCAATTTACGAAGATCCAGCTTACGCCTGTTCTATTTGTCATGGAAAATTAGGTCAAGGTGGTACATTTATTCCAATTGATAACGTCGCTACATGCCCTAGCTGCGTCGATCAAGCAGCGCTTACAGCCTACAATGATGCTCAAATGCCGTGGGCTATTGGTGGCTATAATCCTGCTGCATGTGCAGGTGCAAATCCGGGTGATTGTGCTAGCGATGTGTCAGCATACATTTTTGAAGGGTTCATACAGGGTAAAGTTTTACCCGGCGCCAATAACAACCCTGCAATCAATGTAAATCCAACTTCTGGTCTTATCACTACCGAAGCAGGGGGTATGGGTTCATTTACGGTTTCTCTAAACTCTTTGCCAGCGGATGATGTAACCATTGGATTAAGTAGTGATAACATTTTAGAAGGCGCGGTTAATCCGCTTTCACTTACATTCACAATGGCTAATTGGCAGCAGCCTCAAACCGTAATGGTGACAGGTGTGGATGATGCAAATCTTGATGGCAATGTGGCATATATGATCCTTACTGCAGCTGCGGTATCAGGAGATACAAATTATAGTGGTATGGATGCAGCAGATGTATCAGTTACGAATACAGATAATGAAGTTCCGCCTCCAGGCGTGATCACGGTGAATCCAACCTCTGGGTTGGTTACAGATGAGGGTGGTCTAGCTGCGACCTTTACGATTGTTTTAGGTACTTTGCCCACTGCTGATGTAAGTATTGGTTTAACAAGCAGTAATGCTGCGGAAGGTACTGTTTCACCAGCTTCAATTGTGTTTAATGTAGGCAATTACAGCACACCACAAATGGTGACGGTGACCGGTATAAATGATGCAGCCAATCCTATGCTGGATGGTAACATTGCTTATTCAATCGTGACTGCACCCGCAATCAGTAATGATCCATTATACAGTGGACTCAATGCATCTGATGTTGCAGTTACGAATAATGACAATGATGTGCAGCCTGTTATTGCAGCGTTCACATCAAATGCCGTAGCAGCCGTACCTTATAACGGTATGGTTACCTTGACTTGGAGTTCTGATGGCGATGCTTGTACCGCAGGTGGTGCAACGGCCAACGGGCAGTGGGCCGGAGCATTAAGTGCGAACGACTCTAAAATGCTTACGAACTTAACCACATCAGGTGTGAATACATTTACTCTGACTTGCACTAAGGGCGGCATTAATTCTGCCTCTGCATCCGTTGATGTAACGGTTGAAGCGCAACAGGGAGCGCCCATGGTAACGTTAACCGCAAACCCAACCATGAATGTTGCTTACAATGGCTCCACTTCATTAACGTGGTCTACGTTTGATGCGACATCTTGTGCTGCGACTTCAAGCCCTGCAAATGCTACTTGGGATAATGCTAACAAAGCACTAAATGAAGCGGCAGGCGAAGTAATTGCAAACTTAACGGCTGCTAGCAACACTTTCACGCTTGCATGTACAAATGCGGGCGGTTTGATTACAACTGTGAATGTGAATGTTACGGTAGTACAACCAAATCCAACACTTACGTTAACAGTAGGTAATGCCACTATTGTTAAGGGCGATTCGGTAACACTAACTTGGAACACAACGGATCTAGCTACTTGTACGGCAAGTGCAGTTCCTGTCAATGTCTTGTGGGTCGGTGCTAAAGGAGTGCTAGCTTCACAGAACGAGGTTATTGCTAATCTGCAAGATTCAACGACATTCACATTGACATGTGTAGGTATTAATGGCGCTGATGTAACGCAGTCTGTAGCGGTGACCGCTAACCCAGATCCCGAACTCGCGATAGGCAAGACGAACTACGATGCGCAATGTGCAGTTTGTCATGGTCTTGATGGAATTCCGGTGGCATTTGTCGTTACACCAATTGGGCCTAATATGTGTAGTAATAATGTAATACCAGGTAATGGGGAAGTGTGTGGAGACCAAGCTACTTTGGAAGGTTACTTAACGACTTACATGCCCACTATCATTGGCTTTCCTGCGGACTGTGTAGGTGATTGTGCCAGAACTGCTTCTAAGTACATTTTGAATGGTTTTTCAACGCAATAAGTTAAGCAAGGGGCCTCCTTAACTTAATTTTGAAAGTAATCCATGCGCCCTCGCAAGAGGGCGTAGTCTTTTCAGTTCTTCTCTTTTGTGAGTTGTTGGATGATCTGTTCATCCACCCAGTTCATATTGAATAATCCTTTTAAATATCCACAGTGGCCGCCAAATTGTGTGAGGTTTAGTTTTAAGCTTGCAGTTGCATAAAGTTTTTCACGGTCTCTAGCTGGAATGACAGGGTCATCTTCTGCAATAAATACCTCACTAGGAATTGTCAGCGGCTTTAGCTTGGCGCCGATAATTGAATAGCCATTCAAATAGTTTTCTACGGAATCAAATTCTGTATATTGCAATAGCAGATGCTCTGTCATGCCAATTAATGATCCTTGCTGGTTTATACTCTGTAAGTCATAGTCATCTGGGAAAAGCTGGTGTTTTTTACGTAACATATTTTTCCAACGCCTAAGATAATATGCGGTATAAATATTTAGCATGGTCTCCATTTTGTTTAAGGCATTGCTTGGGTCCATAACTGGGCAGATAGAGAATATTTTTTTAATTTCTAAATGGTGTTTATATGCTTGTGCGCCAATGCGCAATGCAAAGTTTCCACCCAGAGAAAAACCTATTAAGTAGAAATCAGAATGTGGAACCTGTTGCTGAATTGCTTCAGTGGCTTGCAGTACTTCCTCTAGACGGCAGGAGTGAAACAGCTCTTTATTTAAGTGTTGTGTGCCACCATGGTCTCTAAGGTTAAGACGAAATACATTAAAACCTTTTTGATGTAGCGCTGAGGCTAATGGCAGCAAATAGAGGGAGTTTGCACAACCTAGCCAGCCATGAAGAATCATCACCAAAGGCTTTTGCTCTGGCTTAGAAATTTGGGAGCCATTTAATAAACCTTGCAGGCGTACTGCGTTGCTGAGTTCTAGTGTGAGTGATTCACTTTGCTTGCGCAGTGGTTGACTGACTTGTTGCGCATAAGCTTTGCGCACCGTCGATGCTGCCGCAAGAGTGTTGCTATGACCATTGCGATAGATCCTGGGTGGGCAGTAATGGGCCACGCTGATCAGAATAGTCTACTTAAGATTTGTTATTTTGTTTTGCTAAGGGCCTGCTCAATATCTTCTAAGATATCGTCTATATGCTCTATACCAATAGATAAGCGTACTAAATCATCACTCACCCCGGCTAAGGCTTGCTCTTCTTCGGATAATTGTCGGTGTGTCGTAGTGGCAGGGTGACAAGCCAAAGATTTTGCATCGCCAATATTAACCAGCCGAACCACTAAGTTAAGTGCATCAATAAACTTGATACCGGCTTCTAGCCCGCCCTGGATGCCAAAACTTAAGATGCCCGAAGCGCGGCCCTTAAAATATTTTTGTGCCAGAGCATGATCTTCGTGTGAGGTTAAGCCGGCATAATTCACCCAGCTAACATTGGAGTGCTTTTCTAAGAATTGGGCGACAGCAAGTGTATTTTCGCAATGTCGATCCATGCGCACTGGCAGCGATTCAATGCCCTGTAATATTAAAAAGCTATTGAATGGAGAAATAGCAGCACCCAAGTTGCGTAAGGGGACAACTCGACAACGTCCAATATAAGCGGCCTTGCCTAAGGCTTCGGTATAGATCACGCCATGGTAAGAAGGATCAGGTTCATTCAGCATTGGGAATCGTTTTTTATGTTTTTCCCATGGAAAATTTCCAGAGTCAATTACAACGCCACCAATCGAAGTGCCGTGGCCGCCCATATATTTTGTTAACGAATGCACCACAATGTCTGCGCCATGCTTGAAGGGCTGGCATAGATAAGGGGTAGGCACAGTATTGTCTACTATGACCGGTACACCTGCGACATGTGCAACCTCAACGGTTTTTTCTAAATCAATGACATTGCCTGCTGGGTTGCCGAGTGTTTCACAAAATACAGCCTTGGTGTTTTCATCAATCGCTGCTGCAATCGCATCCATATCTCGGTAATCCACAAGACGAACTTCAATTCCAAGCTTCGGCAAAGTGTGTGCAAACAAATTATACGTGCCGCCGTATAAAGTTGAGACAGAGATAATATTATCGCCTTGTTCTGCTATGGCAAAAATTGCATACGTAGTAGCAGCCATCCCAGAGGCTAATCCTAAGCCCCCAACACCACCTTCCATAGCAGATACACGCTGTTCCAATACTGCAGTAGTTGGATTCATGATGCGTGTATAAATATTGCCTTCAACTTTTAAGTCAAATAGATCTGCGCCATGTTGAGTATTATCAAATGCGTAAGAAGTGGTTTGATAAATCGGTACTGCTACCGCTTTAGTGGTGGGATCTGGCGTATGCCCACTATGTATCGCAAGTGTTTCAATTTTCATAACTGATTACTCCGTTATTCTCATAGCTGTTTAATACTTATTGATCTAAACCCTGAGTGTGTGTTGCATTAATGCGTTGCAATAAATACTTGAAGGGTAGCAGAGTAGGGTCATTTTTTTCCACTATCCCCATGAAACTTAATGGCTCACTGGAAAATTCATATTTTCCATTTATAAGTTCTTCATATAGTTTTTTTATCCCATTTTCTAGAGGATCTAAAAATAACCAGTGCATCTCCCATGAATTCCTCATCATATTCAATAGAGGCACGTAATTCTTCGGCATCAAATGTGGCTTGTTTTACCCAATCGATATACTCGTTTAATGTTCTGGCGCGTATCATCGTGCGAATAAACCACTAACTGAATGTTTAGTAGGAATTGTATTTAGCATGTTTATCGTCTCCAGCTTCATATTGCTTGAGCATTGACACGACCTTGAAGCTTCTAGGACGGCCATCTCTTTAGCTGTACTTATGCGTCGCCCTGCAAGTTGTGGAATTAAATCAGCGACAATAAAAAACCCGCTTAAGTACTACTCAAGCGGGTTTGTAATTCTTCAACGCTTTAGCTGTACTTATATAGCGCTCGCAAGCTCATGCTCAAATCAGCGCTAGAAGAATCGTATGAATATTTTTGCTTGCTGTCAATGAGCGCGAGTTGAGTGCATAAATTGTATATGTAAGAGGCTGAATTTATTCGGTTTATTGCCGCAGTTTCCAGGTAATATGACTATGTTGATCGATAATATTATGGCTTTGTAGCCAGTTTCTGGCATCTTCTGCGTCTTGACGAAACCAGATCGTAGCAGAGCCTAATCTAAAGCTATAACCCCATGCATCCATATCCTTCATGTGTATAGCGCGACTAAATGCTTCTATTTGATCAGAGAGAAGGATTTGCAGATAGCATGTGGCGTTTTCCTCCGCCACACTACCCGCCGCATCAATGTTGTTGAGAGAGCGTTGGTTTTTTGGCATGCACACAAAATGGAAGGATTCATGGAGTATGGAATGAACTGGGGTATCGAAGCGTGCATACAGCTGGTTATTTATTCTTCCTGCTTCCGGTGCTCCCCAAAAGCTATGCGGTATGTCTGAATGTTTAGCAACATGTTGCAACTCTACGCCATAATTATTAAGTACTGTTCTTAAAGAGATAGATGCAATGTTCTCGAGACATACCATAGAGATATTAAATAAGATTTTTATGTGGATATAACGGTCTTGAGTCGCATTATAGAGAACCATAATACTAAAAAAATAGGTATACTTTCTTGCCCAAATTTAGGGCTACTCAAAAATATACTGGAGAATATAAACCATGCACAAAATTCTGCACGGTGCTTTTTTAATTGCTAATTTAAGTTTGCTTGTAATGTTTGCAAGCTATGCTGCCGGAAATCCAGAACAGGGAAAGCTAAAAGCTGATGCTTGTTTAGGTTGTCATGGAATACCTAGCTATACCAATGTGTATCCAACCTTTCATGTGCCTAAGTTGGGTGGCCAATATGGAGACTATATTGCTACAGCTCTACAAGCTTACCAAACAGGTGGGCGCAGCCACCCCACCATGCAAGCACAAGCTGCTAAGTTAAGCGCAGAAGACATGGCCGATATTGGTGCTTACTTTGAATCTCTACAATAAGGTAAAGTGGGAAAAAATGAATAAAATATTAATTACATCATTAGTCACGGCATGGGTTTATATCTCTAGTCCGGTTAATGCCTCAGATGAGCGCGCTGTAGAACCTACAAGTAACGGTGCAGATATTGTTAAAACATGTGCGGTTTGTCATGGCCCGGACGGCAATAGCCCTACTCCAAATTTTCCACATATTGCGGGACAGTATCAAGACTACCTACTTTATGCGCTGAAATCTTATAAAAATGGAAATCGCAAAAATGCAATTATGGCGGGCATCGTAACGCCACTGAGCGAAGAAGATATGGAATATGCAGCGAGGTACTTCTCGCAACAACAAGGACTTGCGATGATAGGTCTTGAAAAACAAGCTACCGAATAGCTGCGTTAGTTAGAATTTTTCTCATCCCATTCGGCGGGGGTAAACGCTTTAATCGCTAATGCGTGCAACTCCCCGCTTGCAATTTGTGTTGTAACGGCCGCATAAACAAGCTGGTGTTCTTTCACCATACTCATGCCTTCAAAGCTATCACTGATTACGGTCGCCTCGTATTTCCCTTCTCCACCGGTAACGATAGCTTTAGAATTTTGTACTTCGGCTTCTATTAGAATTTTAATTTCATCTACAGTCATAATGGTTATTACTTATTGATTTGAGCGAATATTTGAGGCTTGATCTGAATTTATACTATTTCCCAGATGATTCCTATTTCCTGATTGGGAAGATCATCGCTGAGAATAGTGATGTCGAATGACAACCTCGGCCGTAAGGGTCATTTTGCCACGGATTGATCGGTTGCTTCAGCAGCACTGTGGGTTTCAAAAAGCTTCACTAAATCGTTCCCAATAAGGTCTTGCCTCCAGTCATGCAAAATGTGCAACTCGCGTTGTCCGCGCAGTAATTTTTCCACGATGCTGCGCTTGGCTAATAGTGTTGGTGCAATATTTAATTCTTCTGCTTTTTCGCGCACCAATTGCGAGGCCTGTTTCATTATTTTTCTTTGTTCGCGGCTTAATGGCATCGTTTGGCTAGCATCGGGCCATTCTTGTTCGGGCGTATGCTGCGCTTTTTGTATGCAAGCAAAGATTGATTTTGCATATGTTGTGAGTTGTTGATGAGAAAGCTCTTCAATGTCTGACAGTGCCGAGGTGTTAGTTGGCTGTTCGATTGCCAGCGCGCGTAAAGATTTATCACGTAATATCCATTGCCGTGGTTTGTTTTCTTCTATGGCTTGCTGGTCTCGCCACTCGGCAAGTTGCTTGAGCACAATGAGCTGATGTGATTCTAACTTCCCAACCCCTTTAACGGATTTCCAAAGCTCACTTGGCTTAACCTTATATCTTTCTAAGGCGCATAAGTGTTGAAACTCATCTTGTACCCAGTGGCTGCGCTTTTGTTGCCCCAGTTTTTTTCTAAGGTGGTGGTAAATTTTGGCAAGATAAATCACATCATCGACGGCGTATTGGAGCTCTTTTTTGGATAATGGTCTTCTATCCCACGCGGTGCGGGATAAGGATTTGTCAAGGCTCACATCGCATATCTCACTGACTAAATAGGCATAACTGACTTGTTCGCCATAACCGAGTGCACTGGCCGCAATTTGTGTGTCGAAAATAGGGGTGGGGATGCTTTCATAGAGATTGAAAAATATCTCTAGATCCTGGCTGGCTGCGTGAAAGACTTTTATTACCGAATCTGAATAAATAAGCTTTTGAAGCGCAGATAGATCGTCGATTGCAAGCGTATCGATGCAGGCGGCTCGCTCATCGTTGGCAATCTGGATGAGACATAAATTTGGATAGTATGTCGTTTCGCGTATAAACTCAGTATCCAGTACCAGCCAATTTTGTTTGGCCAGATCGGTACAGAATGCTTGTAAATGTTCGACTGTCGTTATTAGTTCAATTTCCATTATTAGTATTGTAATGACTATTTGTTTGTTAAGACATCTTCGATCGTCTTTGCGCGTGCATTTATTGTGGTTATTGCTAATCGCAAGTAACGCATTTGCGCAAAACTGGGAGTCACCGCATTATCGTGATCATCCATTGGTAGGAAAAATTTGGGATACCGAAAAAAATTCCTGGATTACAGAAAAGCAACTGAGGGTGGAGTTACTAGAATACAACTACGTACTGTTAGGGGAAACACACAAGAATATTGACCATCATTTATTGCAAGCGCGCATGGTAAATTCTCTTGTGGAAGCAGGGGCAAAACCAACAGTAGTAATGGAAATGTTGGCAGTAGAGGCGTGGAAAGATCAGCCAACTACTTGGACGAATTTAGAAACTTTGAAGGAGCAAGCGAAAATAAGAAATGATGGTTGGCAATGGGATTTGTATGCGCCTATTTTACAATCTGTAGTGCAGCATCGTCTCAAGTTAAAAGCTGGAAATATAGAAAGTAAAGCGTTGCATACATGGTCTAATAAAGCTGGGTCTTATACGCCTGAAGAAGTTTTTGCTGAATACTGGATTGCGCCCGGAGATTTTAAGCAATTAAAACGCGATGTTATTAAATCGCATTGTGGGCATGCAAATACCGCATTTGTCCAATTTATGGCGCGCGCGCAATTGCAGCGAGATCGTATTATGACGCATGCGCTGATTAGTAATAAGTCACCTGTGGTGTTGATTGCAGGCGCTGGCCACGTGCGCAATAATTATGCAATTCCTATGAACCTGCTAAATAAATATCAGCGCCTTTCGTATATTTCCGTAGCTTTCACGCCTGAGCATCCGGAGCGGCTCAATCCGGAGGATTACTTGGGCGATGTGTCAAAAGCATTTGATATTTTGTATTTCACCCCAAGCTACACAAATCAAGATCCGTGCGTGCAATTTAGAAAACAATTGCAGAAAATGCGAAAAACAAACACCTAATAATCGTAAGCACTACTGCGGCTGCTTGCAGTCAGTGGGGTTTGTGCGACAATACTGAGCAGAATCGCGAATAAGAACAATGCATAATTTTCATTTAATGGACGACTAAATGCTTGCTGGTCCTGATGCTAATCTCAAGGCGCGAATAAAAAGTCTGCGCCAACATCTATCTACTGAAAATCCTCTACTTGTTTCTATAGTGGACCGATTCTGTGAGCTAGATAAACTTGCCTATAAGCTGGGAATTATTTCTAGCAAACAGTCATACACAACAGATATCTCATGGTGGCCGTTGATTTCAATTCTCGGTACATTTTCAGCAGGCAAATCCACCTTCATTAATCATTATGTACAAAAAGATTTACAAAAAACTGGCAATCAAGCGGTGGATGATAAGTTCACAGTTATTTGTTTTAGCAGTGATGACAAAGTAAGGGTGCTGCCAGGATTAGCGCTGGATGCAGATCCGCGGTTTCCGTTTTATCAGATCAGTGAAGAGATAGAAAAGGTGGCTGCCGGTGAAGGTTCGAGAATTGATGCCTATTTGCAATTAAAAACCTGTCCTTCGGATCTTATTAAAGGCAAGATTTTTATAGACTCTCCTGGCTTTGATGCCGATGCACAGCGTAATTCCACATTGCGCATTACAGATCACATTATCAACCTCTCCGATTTAGTCTTAGTTTTCTTTGATGCTCGGCATCCTGAGCCGGGCGCAATGCGCGATACTCTAGAGCATCTTGTGGCTGGCACGGTTCAGCGCAACGACTCTAATAAAGTTTTATTTATCTTAAACCAAATTGACACTACGGCCATGGAAGACAATGTAGAAGAGGTCGTCGCAGCTTGGCAACGTGCATTAGCTCATGGTGGCTTAGTAAGTGGCAGGTTCTATGCGACTTACAATGAAGAAGTGGCTGTGCCCATTGAAGATAAGGGTTTGCGTGAGCGTTATAAGCGTAAACGCGATGCGGACCTTAATGAGATATATCAACGTATTGCTGACGTGAGTATTGAGCGCGTGTATCGAATAATTGGTTCCTTAGAAAACACTGCCAATCAAATTGAGAATAAAATTGTGCCGCAAGTGCGAGAAGCAGTACACACTTGGATCAAACGTGTTCTACTAGTTGACGTATTCATTTTGGGCCCTATTTTTGCGGGCATGTTGTTTTACCTCGTCAAGCATGCGGGCTCGGGCACTGCTTACGCAGCCTATGGGAAAACTGGGTTCATGGTAGCAATCTTATTGTCGCTAGCATTGCTTTTAGTAATACACTTTTTTGTGCGAAGTATCGTTGCAAAGTGGGTGGTAAGAGCATTGCCTGAAGAGGCGTTGGAGGGGGGTGTTCGAGCAGGGTTTTTGCGTAATACGCGTTGGTGGCAGACTTTAGCGCGTCCATTTGTTGCGGGTTGGAATAAATCTGCACGCAATAAATTAATTGAGATTCGAGAAGCAGCTGATATTTTTGTGCAAAAATTAAATGATGAATACACGAACCCCTCGGGCCAAGACTGATTGATCTAATAGTTGGATCAATTGAGCCATGACACCATTGATGCAAGTTCAACAAGAAATACGAATAAAAGGGGTCAAATTCCTTGGTTTTTTTAAAACCATTTAATAAATCGAAGATTTGTTGCTCACCGCGCGTAGGACTAAAAAAACCCAAGGCCACACCAATACACTCGTTATGACGGGTGCCCAGTACAACCATGATTTGGGATCTTCGCCAAGAATACCTAAAATCCAAAGAGAGATGCTCATATACGGTAATAAAATCATGCCAACAAACATTGCTTGTTGGTGTAATGGGTAATTGCGTACACGTTGGTGAAAACGAATTGCAATGTATGCGGTAATTGCAAAGCCCAACGCATATTGTCCAAGTAAGGCTCCCTGTACGACATCTACACAGAGCCCTAAAATCCATGCAATTCCAACACCTATGTTCCTGGGTTGGGTTAAGCACCAATAAATAAGCGTGAGCACTAACCATTCTGGTCGAAACGGTCGTGCCCATTCGGGTAAGGGCATTAACATCAACATCATCGCGACTACGAATGTGACGCCAATGGTGAAAATCTTAGACGAGTTATTCATGCTTTTATGGGTCTGCGGTATTAGTGCTTGCGGTGTGGCTGGTGCCTTTGCCCTCTGGCCAGATTAATAAAATTTCTCGTATCTTATTAAGATTGACAAGAGGTTTTGCTTCTACCTTAGCAAACGGTTCCCCGGCTACTTGTTGAATGCTGGTGATTTCTGCAACGGGATAATCGGTGGGGTAGCGATCATCTAAACCAGAAGTAATGACCAAATCACCGATCTGAATATCTGCAGTGTTGGTCACATATTGCAGTTCCAACTTATCAATATTTCCTGTGCCGACGACTAAGCTGCGATGTCCACTGCGTGCGATGACACCCAGCAAGGCGTGATTTGGATCTGAGATTAAAATGGCAACGGAATTAAAGGGTCCGACTTTATCGATTTGACCGATGATACCCTGTGCACCTAGCAATGGTTGTCCTTCATAAACTCCATTACGTGTACCTTTATTGAGTACGAAACGTTGACGAAATGGGTCTAAATCTACAGAGAGAAGTTCAGCGATGAGTAAGCGTTCTTTTTCAAAATATTTAACGGATGAGACGAGTTCTCGCAAACGATTATTTTCATCTTCTAAAGTAGCAAGTTTTTGTAATTGTAATTCAAGTCGAATTTGTTCGGCACGCAATCCGGCATTCTCGCTTAATAATTTGTTCCGCGTAGAAAATGATTCCACGCTCCAGTTATATACTTTAGAGGGTAGCCCGGCTAAATATTCAATCGGGTACATGGCTACACTCATAGTGGAGCGTAAAGTGCGCAAGTGATTAAAGTGGTGGTCCACGATCATCATGCCGATGGAGACAATCACTAAGGCTGTCAATTTAGTAGTGGCAGAAGGTCCTAGGGCAAACAGCGGTTTTATGGCAAATTCTCCATCAGGGTTGACCTTAAAACTAAATTAGAGAGCTAATGATAGCGAATCAGAAATAATTCGACAGTGAGAAAGACCAACCAATAAGTTAGTCTGCAGTCAATAATTCTGAGCCCATTTCATCCATCAGTTCAAGGGCGCGACCAGCACCACGTGCTACCGAAGTCAGTGGGTCGTCGGCAATCACAACCGGGATACCGGTTTCTTCCATAATGAGACGGTCAAAATCGCGTAACAAAGCGCCCCCACCTGTCAATACGATGCCTCTTTCCGCCACATCAGAACCCAGTTCTGGTGGAGTTTGTTCCAATGCAGTCTTCACAGCACTGACGATTCCATATAAAGGCTCTTGTAAAGCCTCGAGGATTTCATTGCTGTTAAGGGAAAAGCTTTTAGGAATACCTTCCGATAGGTTTCTGCCTTTTACTTCTAGTTCTAGCATTTCTTTGCCAGGATAGGCTGTGCCAATCTCACGTTTAATGCGTTCTGCTGTCGCTTCTCCAACCAATATGCCGTAATTTCTGCGCACGTAGTTGATAATTGCTTCATCAAATTTGTCCCCGCCGAGTCGTACCGATGAAGAATAGACAATGCCATTAAGCGAAAGCACAGCTACCTCAGAGGTGCCACCACCAATATCCAATACCATCGAGCCGCGCGCTTCTTCAATCGGCAGGCCTGCACCGATCGCTGCGGCAATGGGTTCTTCGATTAAGTAACATTTACGTGCACCGGCACCCATTGCGGATTCCCGGATTGCGCGACGCTCTACTTGTGTAGCGCCACATGGGACACAGACCAGTACTCTTGGACTGGGTCTAAATAAGCGATTTTCATGCACTTTGCGAATAAAGTGCTGCAACATCTTTTCAGTTGTAGTGAAATCAGCAATCACTCCATCTTTAAGGGGTCGTATCGCTTCGATATTATGGGGTGTGCGGCCCAGCATGCCCTTGGCTGCTGTACCGACAGCTTCGATCGTGCGAGGTCCGCCATGGGGATCATTGCGGATAGCCACCACCGATGCCT
>JAPUHH010000171.1 GCA_027297825.1 Gammaproteobacteria bacterium | reverse complement strand
TGATGTGATCGACGATTTCAAAACGATTTTGATAGTCAAGACGTAGTTGGCCAGGATTATTTAGGTGTTGTTTTCTAGCTTGTTCCCTTGCGGTTTCTGCATCTAAAAATTGTAAGCTAATGTCAGGCTTGTAGCGTTGATATTTGGCTATTTTGCGTCGCAGAATATGACGTTCACTAGCCGAGTTTCGTGCTAGCACAGTAATCTTTAGTGGTTGATCAATCTGTTCTAATACGGTTCTACTAATTTCAGTCAGTGAATTTCTGTTATCACGTGTCCAATCAAATACCCAATGGTATTTTTGTGTTAACCAGCCGTATGCTCCAATCAAAACCAATAACAATACCAGGCTTGACCAACGCAATGCATGTGACTTAAGAGCAACTAGTTTCACAGATTTTAGGCGAATTAAAAGCAGTAACGACGGTTAAGATTGCGTACGCTCAAGCATAAAAATAAAAGTGTAAACAATAAAAAATAGGCAATATGCGTAGTATCGATAGAACCCGTAAGCATGTCTGCTAAATGCGGAAAATTAGATAAGTATAAAAAAAGTTCACTACTACTACTCGTTGCAGAGCCTGACATATACAACATCACCAATACTAGTAACAAACCTAAGATGGCTGCCGTTGCAATAATGGGCGTGCGTGTAAGGTGCGCAACAAATATTGCCGCAGCACAAAATGAGCTGATATATAGAAATACCCCCAGGCAAGCAGCGGCAATCTTGCCGTAATCTAGCGCAGTGAAATAACCCAATGCAAGCGCTAGGGAGCTGCATACTGCGGTATAGATAAATGCGAATAAGGTTAGCGCAAAAAATTTCCCTAAAACAATTTGCACGTTGCTGATCGGTGCGCTACTTAATAATAGGTCAGCACCCTGAAGCCGTTCTTCTGTGCAACTACGTACCGCAAACAATGGCACAATAAACACGCCTACCACTGCGACCCAAAATAAGTAGGGCGCAATGACTAAGTCGGTTAATCCAGGTGCATGTTTTAAACTTACTAATTTAGCTTGCACATCACTATAAAAATTATTCAATAATACTAATAACAATAGACCCAGCACAAACAGAGCGATAGAAAATAATACCCATGCAATAGATGAGTACCATACGCGCTTGAATTCATTGTGAGTAATTAGCCAGGTCATTGTATGGCTTGCGCATTCGATACGCCGGAGTCGCGTACTACCAGATCTAAAAATACCTGTTCTAAAGAGCTCGCAATCGGCCCAATTTCATAAAGCTGCCAGTTGTTTTCCAATGATTGCGCCTGCACTTGTTGTATAAAATCCGCGCCGTCATAACGGCACATAAAATTACCATACTGCGAACAACTTACGGATCTGCAGCCTACAATTGCATTTAGGGCTTCGACGGGCGGATTGCCATGGAAACGTAATTTTACTCGTTTGTCGGGACTGGAATTTAAATTTTGCAACGCTTGGTCCAGTAGTAAAGAACCTTTGTCAATAATTAATACACGATCACAAGTTGATTCTGCTTCGGCTAGCATATGAGTGGAAAGTAACACACTGTGATTGTTGGATAGGTCATCAAGTAATGCGCGTATATCTTGCATTTGTACTGGGTCTAAGCCAATGGTGGGCTCGTCTAATATTACCAAAGCTGGATTATGAATAATGGCTTGCGCAATGCCGACTCGTTGCTGAAAGCCTTTGGATAAATTGGCAATAAGCTTTTTTCGGACGGTGTTTAACCCACAAATCTCTAACGCTTTATCGATACTGTTTTGTACCTGTGCTTTTCCGACACCATGGAGGCATGCAGCAAATTGCAAATATTCAGATACATTGAGTTCTCGATACAATGGAGGAGTTTCAGGAAGATAGCCTAAATTAGTTTTAGCTTGTTTTGGTTTGGTGAAAACGTTCAAACCACAGATATTGACCTCGCCAGCGTCGGGTTTTAAATTACCGGTAATCATATTTAAAGTTGTCGACTTGCCAGCCCCATTGGTACCTAGTAAGGCGACGACTTCACCGCGATGAATCTCAAAATTAAGATTGTGTACCGCCTCGTTGCCATCAAAACTGCGTTGCAGATTTTGTACGGATAACAGTGTTTCTTGTGTCATAAAGTCTGGCTTATTATTTTAATGACCGTCTAGGCGGATTGTGAATTATACAATCTTCCTTCTATAGAAGCGCGCTCAAAATTAGATTCGAAGTGCAGTGAAGAAATTCTTGTAAGTTAGAGCACGAAAAGCGCGATGATTCTGTTGCTACCGTCAGTAGAGCTTGAGGTATTGGTAGAAAAAGTTTAAGCAAATAACGCAAATGTTGCAGCATTTTGGTGGCTACATTATCGTGAATAGATCATTTACACGCAGCTTGAAGTAAACGCTCGTTTTTTGAGCACAGGCAGTGCTGGCAAAGCGGGGGAAAAGCTAAGAATCTACCAGCTCATACCTATTTTTAAAGTCAATTGATATTGGATAAAAGCAACTACCTTCAGAGCCTGCTATGGTCATTACGCCACGTTGGCGTGTATCTGACCACCATTCGGAGGATTTGGGGCTAACGTGAGCGGATACATTGAGAACAAGTGTCTATAGGTCCTAACCGGTGGTCTCATACCACTTGCCCTAGGCAACGGCAAGCACGTATTATCTGCGGGCTAAATGAGGAAGCATTTTTCACATCAAAATAATAATAATTAACAAGGGTCAATTACATGCTTGATGGATTAATTACACTGCCTTGGTGGGGCTATATAGTCCTTACACTTATCCTTACCCATATTACAATTGTATCGGTAACGTTGTATTTGCATCGCAGCCAAGCGCATTGTGCCTTAGACTTGCATCCACTGGTGTCGCACTTTTTCCGTTTTTGGTTATGGGCGACGACTGGAATGGTAACCAAAGATTGGGTGGCTATTCATCGCAAACATCACGCAAAAACTGAAACTGCAGAAGATCCGCATAGTCCACATGCTAAAGGTATTGGCGTAGTGTTTTGGCAAGGCGCAGAATTGTATCGAGCAGAAGCCAAGAATCCGCAAACCATAAAAAATTATGGTCATGGCACGCCCAATGATTGGATTGAACGCAATCTCTACATACCTTTTACTTTTTATGGGATTGCTGCCACCTTTATTTTAAATTTCATTTTATTTGGGTTTATTGGGATCACTATTTGGGCCATTCAAATGATTTGGATTCCTGTTACGGCGGCAGGAATTATTAATGGCATTGGTCATTATTGGGGCTATCGTAATTTTGAAAGCCAAGATGGTTCCACCAATGTCATCAATCTTGGTCTCATTATTGGCGGTGAAGAATTGCATAACAATCATCATGCCTACCCAAGTTCGGCGAAATTTTCTAGTAAATGGTGGGAGTTTGACATAGGTTGGTTATACATTCAGTTGCTAGTGTTTATGCGCTTAGCAAAAGTCCGTCGGCGCGCACCCCAGCCAACTAGGCTTATCCATAAAGATAAGATTGATCTTGAAACGGCCAAGGCTATGATTTCAAGTCAACTGCACGTAATGGCTGATTATGCACAACGGGTAACGTTGCCAACTTTTCACGAAGAGTTATCTACAATAGATGCACGCTATCAAAAACTCGTACGTCAGCTGCGTACAGCTTTAGTGCGCGAAGACAGCCGTCTAAAACCCTCGCATCGACAACACCTGCAAGAGTTGTTGAAAAATAACGAAGTTTTAAAAACGGTGTATGAATTTCGTCACAAGTTGCAAGAATTATGGAACGAAGCCCATGCCAGCCATGAACGCTTAATTCAAGCGATCATACAGTGGTGTAAGGAAGCCGAAGCGACAGGTATTAAGGTATTGGAAGAGTTTGCGCAGAGTTTGCGCAGCTATGCATTGCAGCCCGCAGTACAGTTTCCTAAATAGCTCTATTCCGTGATTACGATCTTCACTATAAAAGGCGGAAGCGCTAAAAAATTGCAAGAGTGAATTTTTGTTAGCGAAGCAATCTAGGTAGAAAGCAGTCTGATCTTTATTTGATTTTCGCTTCTTTGTACAGTACGTGCTTACGTATAACAGGGTCGTACTTTTTCATTTCAAGCTTGTCTGGCATGGTGCGTTTGTTTTTGCTGGTGGTATAAAAATGACCGGTACCAGCGCTAGACACTAGTTTAATTTTTTCGCGAGCTGATTTTGCCATGAGCGTATTTTCTTAATTGAAGTTATTGATTTAAACTTTGATGCCACGTTTTCGTATATCAACGAGCACTTCATCTATGCCCTTTTTGTCAATAATGCGCATGGCCTTTGTGGTGAGCCGCAACTTTACCCATTTATTCTCACTCTCTACCCAAAAGCGGTGCGTGTGAAGATTAGGCATAAATCGACGCCGTGTTCTATTATTGGCATGAGATACGTTATTGCCCGAAGCGGGTTTTTTTCCAGTGACTTGGCAGACGCGTGACATAATTATTGCTTCTTAAGTTATTGTGGTAAATCTATCGAGATAGGGCGCGTGAAGATACCAGAATCACTAAAATGGCACAAGCAAGCTCAGCTATACTGCTAAAACTACCCTAAATAAACTCGGAATACTCATAAACTAAGCAAATGGACATAATATTTTTACGTGATTTAGAGGTTATGGCCACCATCGGTATATTCGAGTGGGAAAAACGCATTAAACAGAAGGTGCGAGTCGATCTGGAAATGGCTACCGATATCGCCAAAGCTGCCGCCACTGATTCTATAGACGACACCCTGGACTATAAAGCCATCTCCAAGCGCATCGCCCAGTTTGTTGAAGATAGCCGCTATGAGCTGATTGAAACCCTAATTGAGAAGGTAGCGGGAATTCTGACCAGTGAGTTCAGCATCCCATGGGTGCGCGTCACCATCAGCAAACCAGGGGCGGTGCGTGGTTCGCGTGATGTGGGCATTACCATAGAGCGTGGCCAACGTAGCGACTAATGGCACGCGTGTACGTCAGCATTGGCAGTAATATCGATAAGGAGGATAACATTCCTTCTTCAGTCGGTGCTCTGCAAGAGCGCTTTGGCTACTTAGATATCTCCAATGTATATGAAACCAAAGCCATCGGCTTTGAAGGCGACGATTTTCATAACCTGGTGGTAGGATTTGATACCGATTATTCGCCAAAAGAAGTGAGTCTAATCCTCAAGCAAATAGAAGCCGATCATGGCCGCACACGCGGTAAAAAGAAATTTGAATCGCGTACACTAGATTTAGATCAATTGTTGTACGGCGATCTAGTCATGCAAATGGACGGCGTCAATCTGCCACATCCAGATATTTTTCTTTATAATTTTGTGTTGAAGCCTTTGGCTGAACTTGCGGGTGATGTTCTACACCCAGAAGAAGAACAAACCATCGATGTGTTATGGGAGGCGAGTGTAGAAAATGGGGGAATGAAGTTTGTGGAATATGCGTTTTAACCGTGCTATTTTTTCAAAGCAGCTTCAAATCTTGATCACAATTTATTCAAAAATTGCCGTTTGAAGCTCAGTCGATCATGTGGTCTTCCTCTTAAGTGAAAAAATAAACAAAAAAGTTTGCTTTAGCAGGAATGCTTGACTTTTCATCGATCACGATAATATTTTGCATCACCCAGCGGTAAACTTTTACACGTATCCCATGTGCTAAGTGCGGATATGTTTTATATAAGTGTTGGCAAAAATTAGTTATTGAATAGGAAGGTTTCGTGAAGGCTGATCTCAAAAAATATAAAAACTATACGATTTTATTTAATGCCCGTCAGACAGGTGCTGGCTTGTTTTCTCCAGTTGCAACATTGTTCAAGTCAGGCGAACGGGCCATAAAACTAGATATTAAAAGGACTTTTGCAGAAAGAGACCAAGCGCTTTGTTTTGCAATAGGTGCAGGAGAGACAACGGTAGACGCTAAGCTGAAAGGCAAGAAACCAGACTTTGCGCTGCTAGCAGGCGAGAGCTGAGATAGAAGGATTTTGTTTGGTCAGTAATATCGTGAGGTCATATAAATGGTAGATTACTTATTATTAAGCGAAATTTGATTTACTCGCTTTGCTTATATTTATCGAAGTATTTGTGAAACTCCGCCTGAGAAATCTTGGCTTCAGTAACTTCTAGTCCTTCATCGCTCTTATCAAGAGTAGCTCGACGTTCTTTAAGAACTATATTTTCTTTCAAATTTTCAAATGGGAAAGTATTCAGTTGTGAAGCGGAACGACGTTCTTTGCTTAAGCGTACGTTTGCGCTGTTATCTATGGTTCTGTAAAGCATAGCTAGGTTTGTTAATTATGGAATGACCTTATTCTTTTACGATAATTTATAGAGTGAGCTGTTCCGCAAAAAATATATGATATTTACAAATACATAGGCGCAGCTAGTTTATTTTCTGAATGAGCGCTTACGGCCAGTGGAGATTGATGACCATTTTTATGTCGTCACTCGGACCTGGCGGGAAAAAGCAGAACCGGGAATCGGTGCGCTTTGTTAGCCATAGTGCTCGGTAAGGTAGCGGTTATTCGCGTCAGACTTTAGTTACTTAAAGTCCGTCCTCCATCTACCGCAATGATTTGTCCGGTGATGTAATTCGCGTGGTTGATTAAAAACAATGCAGTATCCGCAATGTCGGAAGGGCTGCCTTGTCTCTTTAACGCGGTGCGGGATATTATTTCTTGGTGATTGTCCTCGTAGTGCTGCTGTTCCGGCCACATTATGGCGCCAGGGGAGATACCATTTACGCGTACTTCAGGTGCGAGTTCACGCGCCATGGATTTTGTCAGCATCGCGAGTCCTGCCTTAGCAATACAATACACAGAATAATCTTTTAGCGGTCGGTCTGCATGGATGTCGACAATATTAATAATGCAGCCGTGTGAAGCTTTTAAATGTGGCGCAATTGCCTGAGTCAAAAATAACGGTGCCTTTAGGTTAACGCCAATTAAGTCATCCCAGCGATCTTCATTTATTTCATTTAAGTCTGTGGGATAAAAAGATGATGCGTTATTAATTAATACATCAATGCGGCCAAAAAGTGCAGCGGCCTGCTGGATTAAGTTTTTACTATTGGCATACTCTTTTAAATCACCTTGCAAAAGTTTTATCGAGTCAGCGCGTTTTGCATTAAGATCACTGGCAAGCGAGGCGGCGTCATGTTCTGAACTGCGATAATGTAGAATGATATTCATGCCGGAATGATGTAGGTGGCGAACGAGTTCGGCGCCAATGCGTCTTGCTGCACCTGTTACCATGACTACTTTGGAATTACTCATTGTGTTTCTTATTTAATCCATTTGCTGCACAAGTATGCATAAACTCTAGCATACCTTTCTTGGATAACCTGAATGTCTGATTTAAATGATATTGAGCTCACGGCTGCACAACATGCACGTACGCATGCATGCGCAGAACGCGTTAGATATGAAATTAAGCAGCAAGGTGGCAGTATTGGTTTTGATCAGTATATGCAGCTGGTGCTAAATGACCCGGCAGTAGGGTACTACCATGGGCAACAAAAAATCTTTGGTGCGGGCGGTGATTTTATCACTGCACCAGAAACTTCAGTGCATCTTGCCTATTGTCTTGCGCATGCCTGCGAGCAGTTAATCCAAGATGATCCACAACGCAGCATTTTAGAAATAGGTGCCGGTAGCGGCAAGTTGGCTTGTGATGTGATCACTTATTTGCATGCTTGGGGCCAGTTACCCGCTCGTTATTATATTTATGAACCAAGTGAAGCTTTGCGAGTTAAACAAAAAAAGTTGCTAGAAACCGAGATTCCAGAACATGTTTCCAGGATCGAATGGTTGCCGAATTTATCTGGTGAAATATTAAGTGCAATCATTATTGCGAATGAAGTGCTAGATGCATTGCCCGTTAAATGCTTTGAAGTGCAAGCAGACAGTATTCAAGAAAGATGCGTGGCATTATCTGAAGATGGGAATTTAATCTGGCAATTACAAGATCCAGTCGATGATCTGGATGCGGCATTGGATTACATCACGGTGATGTCAGATGAGCCACTTGGAGAGTTATATCGAAGTGAGATTAATCTTGGGTTGGAAAATACTTTATCTGCATGGACCAATTGTTGTGAACAATGCATTATGTTCCTCATCGATTATGGCTATCCGCGCAGTGAGTACTATCATCCACAGCGTTCCATGGGCACATTGCGTAGCTACTATCAGCACCAAGTATCTGAAGATCCGTTTAAAAATCCTGGCCTGCAGGACATCACTGCGGATGTGGATTTTTCTGCGGTCGCTAAGGCAGCTACGCATTTGAGCTTAGGCGTGTTGTCTTTTGGTGTGCAACGTAACTTCATGTTGGCCAATCGCCTATTGGAGTGGCAGCCGTCGGCGGATAACGAGGTGGAACGCATTGCACAGATTGCGCAACTTAAACAACTCACATTGGGTTCCGCAATTAGTGAACGCTTTCAGGTTATGGTGTTGGGTAAAGGCATAGACTATGGCGCAGATCGATTCACTCTGCGTGACATGCGCGCACGGCTCTAAAGGATGAGACTGATTTAAATGGGGATATTACACGCGTTTTTATTAGCGGTTGTTCAGGGTATTACTGAATTTTTGCCGATCTCTAGTTCAGCACATTTAGTGCTTTTGCCGATTATTATGCAGTGGCAAGACCAGGGAGTCGTCATAGATATCGCGGCACACTTTGGTAGTTTGCTGGCGGTGTTAATTTATTTTCGCAAAGATCTGCAAAAATTAACTCAAGGATGGTTTGAGTCTTTGGGTTCTTCTGGTGTCATTTCTGATGATGGGCGTCTCGCGTGGTGCTTACTGTGGGCGACACTACCTATTATGATTGCTGCATTATTACTGCAAATTTATATTGTTGAATATGTGCGTGATCCGATCGTGATTGGCAGCGCTTCGATTGTATTTGGGGTATTGCTGTGGTGGGCGGATCGGCAAGGTAAGCAAACACAAAAAATAACGCAATTAACCACGGGTGGCGCAGTACTGATCGGTTTAGCGCAAGCGGTTGCACTCATACCAGGTGCTTCACGCTCTGGTGTAACCATGACCGCAGGCTTATGGTTAGGACTGACGCGTGTTGAGGCGACACGCTTTTCTTTTTTACTTGCAATTCCAACCATTTTTGCAGCTTCTTTTTATGCCAGTTACTGCGCTTTTCAGCAAGCTGCAATTATTCAATGGGGACTGTCGTTAGGAGTAGTGATCTGTTCAGCAGCAGTGGCATTATTATGTATTCACTGGTTTATAAAATTTGTTAGCACAGTCGGCATGTTGCCCTTTGTGGCTTATAGAATCTTACTAGGCATTGTTTTACTGGTGATTTATATGTAGTGCGATGGGTTTTCGTTAAGAATGGTTTCTATCTTGTATAAGTCTTTGAATTAGTGCTAGTTGAGCACTCTCTAAGTGATCAGCAAGTTCGGCATTCTTTAAGCCCTGTAGCACCCATTTTCCAACATCCACACTATCAATAGTTTTTGCAGTCAGTTGCAGCCAATTCATTTGCGCATCGCAAGTTTCATTGGTTGCGGCTTTTTTAATAGTAGAAAAGATACTTAGTAACGTCACAAAGCGCTCTGATTTTCTTCTAGTATCTAACTTTTGTAGCAAACTTAGCAGCTGTTTCTCATTTAAGGTGAACGCTGCATAGCATTTATATTGCAGTGTCGTCGTAAGTCTTAGCAAATCTTTGCATGCGTTTGATAAAGGTAGCTGCTCGTATAATTTCTGAATATCGTGATAAGAGTTTTCCTGCTGCCGAAAATAAAGACCGCCAAGCAATGCTGCAAATCGCACGCAAGGCTCTTGTTGCTGTGACGAAATTTCATCTAATGCAGTAAGTCCTGTCGCACGTGCTTGATGATTTGCAAACCGATCACTAATGCCGGTATGGGTTTGTGCTAAAGCATGCACCGCATGTAATACTGAAAAAAACTCACTAGGAGATTCAGTTTCTAAGGCGCGCTGTGTTTCTTGCCAAATACGTTCAGGTGCGAGCTCTATTAATTCTCCTAAACTTACGATATGACGCATTAATTGCAGCGTTTCGTCCGCTATTGTAAATCCATGCGTTTTTAATTTAGCTGCAAAGCGCGCAACGCGCAAAACGCGCAATGGGTCTTCTATAAATGCACCGGAAACATGACGCAAGACTTTTGCATTTATATCTTGAAGTCCGCTATATGGATCAATAAGTTCTCCCGATGGACTTTTGGCGATTGCGTTGATGGTTAAATCGCGACGCATTAAGTCTTCTTCGAGGCTTACATCGGGTGAGGCATGCACCTCAAATCCGTAGTACCCTCGCCCATGTTTTCGCTCTGTGCGGGCTAAAGCATATTCTTCATTGCTTTGTGGATGTAAAAACACTGGAAAATCTTTGCCAACCTGCTTATATCCTTGGGCAAGCATTTCTTCAGGGCTTGAGCCCACCACCACCCAATCGCGTTCTTTAATAGCCAAACCCAGCAATTCATCACGCACTGCTCCACCGACTAAATAAACTTCCATTGTTAGATTGTGTAAGTGTGATAACGTAAAAACATGGCGAGAATCAACCGATTTGTTTTAGTCTTATTGATATTAGGGTGTACAGGTTGTAGCACGATTGAATATTATCATCAGTCTATTAGCGGTCATTTTTCCTTAATTTCAAAGCGTGAACGTATAACGGATCTCGTAAACGATTCTACACGTGACGAAAAACTAATCGAGCAATTATTGCGGGCTCAACAACTGCGTACTTTTGCGAGCTCTACTCTTAAATTGCCAGATAATAATAGTTATCGAAGTTATGTGCAGTTAGATAAACCTTACGTGACCTGGAATGTTTTTGCTGCACCGGAATTCTCGAATGGTTTGCAACAGTGGTGTTTTTTAGTGATTGGTTGTGTTTCATATCGCGGTTATTTTGACGAGAAAGATGCGCAAAGTTATGCAGCAAGCTTGGCCGAGCAGGGGTTGGATGTATATATAGGGGGAGTGCCTGCTTATTCGACATTGGGTTGGTTTGATGATCCGCTGCTTAGTACCATGCTGGATCGAGGCGAGATTGTTGCAGCTTCCTATATATTTCATGAACTGGCACATCAACAGCTATATTTGCAAGGCGACAGCGCTTTTAATGAAGCCTTTGCTACCGCAGTGGAAGAGCTTGGAGTCCGAAAATGGCTGCAGCAACAACAGCGCATAAATGAGCTTAATAAATATGAGAGTTGGCTGGAACAAAAAACTATCTTTTCTAATTTTATCAGCAATGCTCAGCAAGAATTTACACAGCTTTATGCACAAGACTTAACTCCCGAAGCGATGCGACGAGCTAAAATGAACAAAGTTACTGAAATACGTGGACGCTTTACAGAGCTAACTAAAAAATATAGGCAGTTATCGAGATATGCAATATGGATGTCTGGACCGCTAAACAATGCGCAAATGGGTGCTTTCGCATTGTATCGTGACTTAGTGCCAGTATTTAGTCGTATATTTGAATTGTGTAATGCAGATTTTGAACGCTTTTATATGCGCGCGAAAATAATTTCGGAATTGCCGGAGCAGCAACGCGAGATACTGCTGGCAGAAACGAATACATGTCAATGATGATATTTGTTGCGGAATAGTTTATGGCTTGCATACCGAGATTGGCGCAGTAGGTAACTAGGAGCAATTGCTTCTAACGAAGTGGGGCATTTGTTTGTTTCGGTGCAAACACTATCAATTTGTAGTGAATAATAATTATCAATAGAAAAAGGTTTGCCTGGCATATATTCCAAAATATATGCCTGTAACTTTGCTAGCCAATTTGGTAAGCCAATGACCGTTCTTTTGTAACCACAGGTTGAAGCAATATATTGCACTAGCTGTTTTAAGGTATATTGTTTGGGGCCGCATAGATTAACTCTTTGGCCAAATGTATTTGGGTCATCGAGTGCATCCGCCATTGCATTCACTACATCCTCAACATAGGCTGGAGCAAATTTTGTATTTGCGCATGCTAAAGGAAAAAATACAGGAGAAAATTTTAATATTGAGGCAAAGCGGTTTAGAAAATTATCTTCAAGACCAAAAATTACCGAAGGTCTAAAACTGGTTACTGCAATTTTATTTCCTGCAAAAGTGTGTGCATAATTCTCGGCTTCACCTTTGGTGCGCAAATAAAAACTCTTTGCATTTGGATTGGCATTCAGAGCACTCATATGGAGGAGTCTTGTGACCTTACAGCTAGAGCACATCGTAATGACTTTGCGCGTTAGTTCTACGTGAGCAATATAGAAGCCTTTGCCATTGTGTCCTTTCTCATTAAGAATGCCAACAAGGTTAACGACTGCGTCACAATCCTGAAAATGTTCTCTTAATTGCGCTTCGTCATGAATATCAGATTCAATAACTTGTGCTTTCGGCAGAACCAATAAGTCTCGATGACGCTCGCGACGGCGAGTGAGAATTTTGACATGATGACCACGTTTAACCAATTCTGCGCATAAATGACTGCCAACAAATCCGGTTCCACCCAATACACAAATTGATGATGTCTTCATCTTAGCTCTAGCAATGTTTTGGTATTAAATAGTCACGAGCAAGCATTATTAAGGTTGTCCAAATAGCAATTGCTCGATTTATTGAATATTCGGTTACAGCGAGCAATATATTGCATAGGCGAGTTTTCTAAGTCTAATTGGTTAAAAAATGCTCAAATTTCGTAGTGGATAGCCCTGAGACTTGCTCTCTAATCGGTAAATATAGCCCAATTTACCCCAATTTACCCTATGGGGTTGTAATCATTTGTAGAATGCATAAAAATAGGCTTGTAGAGATTATCTCCTTAGACCCCCTAAAGTTCGCCGCTTCCGGCGTGTATTGCACGAACAGCATTTTAAATTTGGAGAATTTGTTAAGTGAACGATGATATTAGTCATATTACGGACGACAGTTTTGAACAAGGAGTACTGAAGTCCGAACAACCTGTATTGGTTGAGTATTGGGCCGAATGGTGTGGACCTTGTAAAATGATTGCGCCACTACTAGATGAGATTGCTGGGGAATACAAAGGTAAGCTAAGGGTCGCTAAGATAAACATTGATGATAATCCTAATACACCTCCAAAATATGGGGTGCGTGGTATACCCACATTAATGATTTTCAAAAATGGTAATGCAGAAGCTACAAAAGTAGGTGCATTATCAAAATCGCAATTAACTGCATTTATTGATCAAAGTATTTAAGCTTTAATTTGCTAAAAAAATTCCTATCGATTATCCATCTTAATTAACCACCAAATTTATCAAGCAAAAAAAGCGGTAACACGCAAGCTACGCTGAGAAACTCTTAATAATTTAGACGCTCTTTCACAGCGTTAAACAAGTTCTGTGCAAGCCATGCAACGCATTCCATTGCACAAGAACAATTAACAAACTCTTTTCCTTTTTAAAAAACAAGATAAATGCTATGAATTTAACGGAATTAAAGAAAAAACCAGCTTCAGAATTAATTGATACTGCTGCAGTGATGGGCATTGATAATTTAGCTCGTTCACGCAAACAGGACATTATCTTTTCAATTCTTAAGGCCCATGCAAAAAATGGCGAAGACATTCATGGTGATGGTGTATTGGAAATTCTACAAGATGGCTTCGGTTTTTTGCGTTCTGCAGATTGTTCTTATCTTGCAGGACCTGACGATATCTATGTGTCTCCGAGTCAAATTCGTCGGTTTGGTTTACGTACCGGCGACACTGTGTCAGGAAAAATTCGACCGCCTAAAGATAGCGAGCGTTATTTCGCTATGCTTAAAGTGGATAAGATTAATTTTGATAGGCCTGAGAATGCCAAACGAAAAGTCCTATTTGAAAATTTAACACCCCTGCATCCGGATGAGCGCTTAAAACTAGAACGTGGTAATGGCAGTAAGGAAGATATTACCGCACGCATTATTGAATTCTGCGCGCCCATCGGCAAAGGCCAACGTGGACTCATTGTTTCTCCGCCAAAAGCGGGCAAGACACTAATGCTGCAAAATATTGCGCAAAGTATAACTTCCAATACGCCTGAATGTTATTTAATCGTATTATTGATTGATGAACGTCCAGAAGAGGTGACAGAAATGTCACGTATGGTGCAAGGTGAAGTTGTGTCGAGTACGTTTGATGAGCCTGCTAGCCGACATGTGCAAGTTGCAGAGATGGTGATTGAGAAAGCCAAACGACTTGTAGAACATAAATGTGATGTAGTGATTTTGCTTGATTCTATTACTCGCTTAGCACGCGCCTATAACACTGTGGTACCGGCATCTGGGAAAGTACTCACCGGTGGTGTAGATGCCAATGCATTGCAACGCCCTAAAAGATTCTTTGGCGCAGCACGAAACATTGAAGAAGGCGGTAGTCTTACTATTATTGCTACGGCTCTTATTGAAACGGGCTCTAAGATGGATGAAGTCATCTACGAAGAATTTAAGGGCACCGGTAATATGGAAATCCATATGGA
>JAPUHH010000170.1 GCA_027297825.1 Gammaproteobacteria bacterium | reverse complement strand
ACTGAAAAGACAAATCCGTTGCAATTCACGTCAATTTTAATTATATTTCGGTAAATGTTTTACAGATGTTGAGGTACACCTAACGTGCCGGCGGATGAGCTTTAGGGGCTAAGTTTGAGCTTCATCCTGCAATTTGGTTGCGCCCCTATAAGCTCAATCCTCTTGTTGGTGACGCGCAACGGAGCTGATGAACACAGGTGACTGTTTTCGATTGCTCGTTGCCTGCTTTCAGCAACCGGCGGCACGTTGGGGCGACGCGGCATCTGCTAAAGCGAGCAAAAGCAGCCTTTCTTAGCTAAACTTCGAAAACGCCACAGTTCTTAGAGTACGAACTGAACATCCGTGCAAATTGCGCGGAGTTGCGTCGCCCCAACATATTATTGAAAGGAATAAATTCTCTGTTTTCCAAAAATATCTTGATGCCAGTACGTTTTTGAAAAACTTCAGTCAAGCTGCTGAAAGTAAAGCGGTGGCACTGATCATGTGCTCAGCCACGACCCGACGTAAGCGTCTGTCCCTCCATCTCCATTTGTTCTTGTCGGACGCTGTATAGCCCCGGCGGTCATCTCTTCTAGGCAACCAATTCAGATATCATAAAATCATTTCGCAGGATCTGTTTTGCATAGTATTTCAGTTTTAATCGTTTTCTCGAACTTCTCCAATGTGGCAGCTAATTCAATCCATAATAAGCCTGCTTGATCAATTCCAGCATTTCATTCTCAGTGGCTACACGAGGATTGCCTTTATAATCAGGTAAGACCATACTTTGTTCGGCTAAAGCCGGAATTTCCTTTTCAGGCATTTTCGCATCTTTTAAAGTAATTCTCATATCAACTCTTTCGATGAAGTCGTCAATTATTTGACATGACTTTTCCGCAGCTTTCTCATCAGAGAGGCCATTGATGGAAGGATCAAATATTCTGGCAACTGCTGCAAACTGCTTTACAGCATGTTTGTAAGTAAACCGAGTAAAAGCTGGATAAATTATAGCAAGCGATTCGCCGTGAATGACGTGCGGATACATTCCACTAATTGCCATGCCGACACCATGAGGTAAAGTTACTCCAGCATTTGCTATGCACAACCCAGCAAATGTATCGGCAACTGCGAGATGTGCCCTTGCATCCAAGTCAGTTAAATCATCCAATACAACGGGCAAATTCTCAGCGACCAACTTAATAGCGTCAAGTGCCAGACAATCAAGATAAACTGAAGAATTTGGATGCAGCATACTTTCAAATGCGTGGCAAAATGCATCAAATCCAGTTGAGGCGGTAATGTGCTGTGGAACAGTAACCATCAATTCCGGATCAATAATACAGACTCTTGGATAAATTATCGAATTATAAAGCGCTGATTTATCTCTTTCTTTCGTATTTGTAACTACGGCAACCTGAGTTACTTGTGAGCCGGTACCCGAGGTAGTGCTTATAGCGATCACGGGGAGTGTTTTATCTGTGGGTTGTTTTTTGTAATAAAGGTAATCCCAACAGGAGCCCTCATGGGTTGCTTCAACTGCAATGGCTTTGGCGCTATCCATACTTGAACCACCACCAAAGCCCACTATAACGTCTGCATTGTGATGAATTGCTAGTTCTGCACCGGCCGCAATATTTTCAGTCGTCGGGTTTTGCTGAACTTGGTCAAAATGTGCTACCTCAAGACCACTGTCTTTCAAAATGCTTTTAACTCTGTCATACATTGGTTCGCGGGCAGGTCCAGTGGGAGTCGTTACCAAAAGGCATTTTTTCCCATATTTTAAAGCAATCTCACCTAATTCATTCAATCTTCCTACACCATAGCGAATCTCTGTGGGTTGATAATATGTAAAAGATTTCATTTTTTTACCCCATTCTTCCAATTCATACTGCCATTAATTTATGTTTTAACTCCGGGGTTATCCTAGGTGTCGCCCCTCTCTGCGTGCAAACATAGGCTGCCAAACGATTCGCGTTTCTATGGATTATTTCAAGCGGACTGTTTGTTAATAAACCCGCAACCAAGGCAGCTGTGAAAGCATCACCTGCACCTACCGTATCTTTTACATCTAGATGTGGTGTCTCTAGAAATAAAACCTTTTCGCCTGAGTATAATAAACTACCCTTTTCACCTTTAGTAAGTGCAATTATTTTTAATTTGAATTTATTTAATAAAGCCATTAGAATATCGTTTTCTGTGCCTGAAACTGCACACGCCTTTGCTATTTCCGGTAATTCGTCATCATTCAGTTTAAGACAATTTGATAATGAAAGTGATTCCTTTATAATCTCAGGATCAAAATAAGATTGCCTTAGATTTAGATCGAAAACACGCCAACACCCAGGTTGTGTAGCATTTATAAAATTCAAGATAGTTTCTCTTGATTTTTGTGCTCTCTGTGCCAGTGTTCCGTAGCAAACTGCATTTGTAAGCGACGCCAGCTTCTGTAAATTCTCTGTGAAGGAGATACTGTCCCATGCAACATTTTCATGAATGATATAGTCGGGTTTGCCCGTCTCATCCAAAACTACATCCACTGTACCAGTCGGATGTTCTTTATTGATTTGAATATATTCGGTGTTCAAGCTTACTAAGTCAAGTTCAGAAAAAATCTCACGACCTGGCTCGTCATCCCCAACGGAACTAATCACAAAACTTTTTGCACCCAGGGATTGGGCATGATATGCGAAGTTTGCCGGAGCACCGCCAAGCTGCTTGCCTTCGGGAAGCATGTCCCAGAGTATTTCTCCCAAACCGACAACACAATGGTGATGTGAGTTGCTTAACATTTCGTGAATAAACTCCCTATCAGAGATCTATAAAAACTTTCATGGTTTTATCCCTTTGCTCATCGATAAAATCATAGGCTTCGGCATATTGATCAAAGTCAAAATGTTTTGAAAATAGAGGTTCAGTTTTAACCTTACCGGAATCAATCAACTCCACTGCCTTGAGATAATCTTCGTACTTATACATGAGGGTTCCCACTAACTTTAATTCACGATCCTGAACGAGCCCAAGGTCAATACGAGGCTTGTCACCAAAAACACCGACCACCACAACTGTGCCGCCTTTTTCTACATTCTCAATGGCATCAGTCATAGTTGCTTCCACGCCAACGCATTCAAGGGCAATGTCAAAACCTTGCTTCTCAAAAACCTTGTCTGATGCTTCTTTAAGACTAATTGTTCGAGGATTGAAACAATTTTCAAGACCACATTTTTTTGCTATTTCAAGACGGAAATCGCTTAAATCAGTAACCAACACTTTTGCACCATTTGCCCTCGCAACCTGACCAACCAAGTTTCCTATTGGACCCGCACCAAATACAACCACGTTTTTGCCTGCAACTAAATCTACGCGATTTACACAGTGGACAGCAACAGAAACAGGTTCAACTAGCGCGCCTTGTTCGAAACTAAATGAGTCTGGTAATGTTACAACCTTGTCGGCAGTTGTGACGAACAAATCCTGAGCCGTTCCGGGTGCCTGAAATCCCTCAACCTTGAGCACATCACAAATGTGATAATCACCGCGCTTGCAAGGCGCGCATTTACCACAAATTAATTGTGGTGTAGCCGTTGCTTTCGAACCTATTTTTAGATTGTTTATACCTTCACCGACCGCTTCAATAATAGCCGAATATTCATGTCCCTGCACGACAGGATAGCTTGTATAAGGATGTTTGCCATGCCACACATGCACATCCGAACCACAAACACCAATACGTTTAATTCGCATCAGCACTTCACCCGGGCCGGGGGAAGGTTCAGGGGCATCCCGAAATTCGATTTGACCCGGTGATGTCATTACTGCTTGTCGCATTTTTTTCTCTCTCTCAGTTATTAAAACAAATTATCCAAGTATGATATATAGAATTATCATCAATCCGAATAACAGACCTGCCAATACGCGTGGATCAGTTAATCCTGTTAGTTTACCATGCCTGATTACTTGTAAAGGATGTTCCCATGTAAGGCCGTCAAGGTTTTTAGCATCCGGCTTCGGAGTCATAAGGCTCACTATGACATATACAAATGCGCAGATACAAAAAGACCACCATGCCTGCATCATGAAAGGAATTCCCCAGCCGTTAGTAATAAGTTTTGTGTCGCCAATTAAAGGTAAGTCAACAGCAAACGCAATCGCACCAAGAGAAAATCCAAAAATAAGTGTAGTTAAAGCCGCTTCTTTCGTACCTCGACGCCAGAAAACTCCCAACAGAAAAACTGTAGAAACAGGCGGTGCTAAATGGGCAGCAATCGCATTAATAGCTTCAAAAATACTTGTATACCTGCCACCTTGTGTTGACCAAACCATTGCCAGAATCATCACAACAATTGCGCTTATTCGACCGATTTTGATTTGCTTCTCGTCCGTTGTGTCCGGCTTGATTCGTTTTACAATGTCAACCGCTACCAAGGTCGCGGAACTATTCAAAGCTGCAGCAATTGTACTCATTAAAGCAGCGAGCAAGCCTGCTGATATTAATCCTTTCATTCCTGTTGGTATTAGCTCACTAATTAGAACAGGTAGGGTTTGATTGCTATCACTGCCGATTTGATCTCTGAAAAGCACATAAGCAATCACACCTGGCAAAACGAGAAAAAACACAGGCAAGATCTTCAACAGACCCGCGAACAATGGTCCTAATTGAGCATCACGTTCTGTTTTAGCTCCCAAAACCCTTTGCACAATGGTTTGGTCAGAGCACCAATACCATATACCTAAAATAGGATAACCCAATAAAACAGCATACCATGCCAGTCCGGAAGAATTATCAGTGTGAATCATACTTAATTGGTTTGGCTTTAGCGCCGCTTTAAATTCTGCGAATGAGTGTATGCCATGATCCGGTAAAGCAAATATCGCAAATAGAGTTACTGCCATTGCCCCGAGTAAAAGTATTACCGTTTGGATTGTTTCTGTGACAACGACAGCTTTCAAACCACCTAAAACGGTATAAACAGCAGTTATAACGGAGATTATTAAAATTGATGCGTACACATTTATTCCAAAAAATTGTTCAAAAACAGCCGCGCCAGCGTATAGAC
>JAPUHH010000017.1 GCA_027297825.1 Gammaproteobacteria bacterium | reverse complement strand
ACCTAAAAGCATAACTTCAGAGCTAATGACGTGTCTCATTGGTATCGGCAATTTCTCCATCATCCGTAACGACGCGCAATTGCACTTTTTCATCCACTTCTGGTTCTGGAAGATCTAATTCTGGATGCACTTGATCTAGATCCATTAATTCCGCCAAGCTAGGTAACTCGTCTAATGATTTAAGATTAAAATAATCTAGAAATTGCTTTGTGCTGCCATATAACGCGGGACGTCCTGGCACTTCTTTGTGCCCAATCACACGTACCCATTCGCGCTCGAGTAGCGTTTTAATTATTTGACTGCTCACACCCACGCCTCGAACTTCTTCAATTTCGCCACGTGTAATGGGTTGTCGATAAACAATTAATGACAACGTTTCCAGTAGCGCACGCGTATAACGCGGTGGTTTTTCTTGCCATAATCGAGCCACCCATGGCTGCACATCACTACGTGTTTGATAGCGATAGCCACTTGCAACGCGCTTAAGCTCTACCCCTCTACCTTCACATTCTTCTTGTAAGGTTTTAATAACAGCTTTAATTTGATCACGTGCAGGTATTTCATCATCCAATTTGAACAACTGCATCAAGCGATCAATATTCAATGCGGCATCCGCGGCCATCAACGCCGCCTCGATGATTTGTTTAACCAGGATGTCGTTCATAAAACCTCATCTTCAATTGGGCCTTTTACGGCTGGTTTCACATAGATAGGTGCAAAAGGCTCCGATTGCACTAGTTCAACTACATGGCCTTTAATCAGTTCAAGCAATGCAAGAAATGTCACAATCACTCCACTGCTCCCCTCATTTGCATCAAAAAATTGATTAAATTCTACAAAGTCTTCAACATTCAGCATGCCGAGGATGCGTGACATCCGCTCCCTCATCGATAGCGGTTCGCGCGAAATATGATGACTTGCAAACATCTGTGCGCGTTGCATGATTTCACGAAAGGCAAACACCACGTCTTTTAAATCTACATTCGGCTGCGGTCGTTCATATTCATATTCGTATTCGGCTTGTATAACTGAGACCTCAAATGTATCCCGATACATACGTGGCAGCTCATTAATATCTTCAGCCGCTTTTTTAAACATTTCATATTCCTGCAAACGACGCATAAGTTCCGAGCGTGGATCATCTTCGTCATCTTCTTCTACAGGTCTAGGCAACAACATGCGTGATTTAATTTCCGCCAACATCGCTGCCATAACTAAATACTCGGCCGCAAGCTCGAGTCGCATTTCTTTCATCAGCTCAACATATTCCATGTATTGCTGTGTGATCTTAAAAATCGGCAAAGTCAAAATATCTAAATTCTGACGCTTAATTAAATACAGCAATAAATCGAAGGGACCCTCAAAAGCATCGAGGAAAATTTCTAATGCATCAGGTGGGATATAAAGATCTTGTGGTGGAACCGTCATCGGCTCCCCTTTCACCACTGCAAAGGGCAGCTCCGTTTGCGGACTTTCTTGTGAATTGAGGTCGATTTCGGTCACTAGTGATTCCTTACCAATATGATAACCCAATTGCCTGTTTAACATCATCTAAAGTATCACGCGCCACATCCCTAGCCTTTTCGCAGCCCTCTTTGATAATGCTGTGCACAGTAGATTCATCTTGTGCATATTCCTGCGCACGCTTGCGAATGGGCTTAAGTTCATTTTCTATAGCGTCAATCACAGGCTGCTTACAATCTATACAACCGATCCCGGCATTACGACAACCTTCTTGCACCCACGTTTTCACTTCATCGGATGAGTAAATTTCGTGAAATTGCCAAACTGGACATTTTTCCGGCTCACCCGGATCGGTGCGCCTCACGCGTGCAGGATCTGTTGGCATGGTGCGTACTTTTTTTGCTACCACTTCAGCATCTTCGCGCAAAGAAATCGTATTGTGATAGGACTTAGACATTTTTTGTCCGTCCAGACCAGGCATTTTAGATGCTTTGGTCAACAAAGCCTGCGGCTCTGGCAAAACAATTTTCCCCCCACCTTCTAAATATCCAAACAAACGTTCTTTGTCGCCAATGGATATATTTTGTTGCGACTCCAACAACGCGCGCGCTACATCCAAAGATTCAAGATCGCCTTGTTCCTGATAACGTTTACGATGTTCACGATATAACTTGGCATTCTTTTTGCCCATCTTGCCGATGGCTAGTTTTGCTTTCTCTTCAAAGCCAGGCTCTTTACCGTACAAAAAGTTAAATCTACGCGCTACTTCACGAGTCAACTCAACATGCGCAACTTGGTCTTCACCTACAGGTACATTTCCAGCCTTATACACCAAAATATCTGCACTTTGTAACAATGGATAGCCCAAAAACCCATACGTGGCCAAATCCTTTTCTTTTAGTTTTTCTTGTTGATCTTTATAGGTTGGCACACGTTCTAGCCAACTTAATGGCGTAATCATCGACAACAACAAATGCAACTCAGCATGTTCAGGCACATGCGACTGCACAAACATCGTTGCGGCGCTGGGACTCACCCCAGCTGCCAACCAATCGATCGCCATGTCCGTTACGCTTTGGGAAATAATTTGAGTGTTGTCATAATCGGTTGTTAATGCGTGCCAATCAGCGACAAAGAAAAAGCACTCATGTGTATGTTGCAACTCTAACCAGTTGTGCAACACACCATGCAAATGGCCAAGGTGTAATTTGCCAGTGGGTCGCATACCCGAGAGCACGCGATTATTTTGCGAGGGGTTTGAGTTCATTTAATTTGTTTCTAGCTAGATTGTCCTAAAAGTTGATATAGATATGGAAAAAAATCCTCGGCTCCCACATTGACTATAGATAAAATAAAATTCAAACTATAAATAAATGGAATAATAATTAATTTTCCCAACCATCCAAATGCAACCAACCCAATAAGAATAAAAAACCCGTATGGTTCAATTCTATTCAGCATCATTGAAAATTTATTTGGCACAATGCCAGCTAGAACTCTTCCACCATCTAGCGGCGGTATTGGAAGTAAATTTAGAGTCATCAGCATTAAATTAATCGCCATACCGGCTATTCCCATAAAAACAAAAAATTCAGCATGACTACTTCCACTAACCGCACTTCCGATAAAACATTTAATAATCAAGGCCCAAAATATAGCCATCGCAAAGTTTGAAGCTGGCCCAGCTACGGCAACAATAGTCATATCGCGTTTGGGATTGCGTAGTAGTGAAACATTTACAGGTACGGGCTTTGCCCATCCAAATATAATATTTCCAGGTAGAAATACCATTATTGCGGGCACCAATATCGTTCCGATTGGATCAATGTGGCGAATCGGGTTAATGGTCAGTCTTCCAAGCCTTGCTGCAGTAGGGTCGCCTAAATATCGTGCCACCCAACCATGAGCTACTTCATGCAGAGTAATCGCAAATAAGACGGGGATAGCCCAGATTATTATCTTTTGAATGATGTCCATTAACTTGGACTATTATACGCAACGTTCGGATTAACTTGCATCAAACAAACTGCATCAGCCATTTGGCATCACCCTTGCCTTGACGCAATATAACTGGTGTTGGTTCCATCAAATCGATCACTGTCGTCGCCTGTATACCGCAATAACCTCCGTCTATAACTAAATCCACATCACTGCCTAATACGTCGCGCATCTCTAAAGGGTCGGATAGCGGCTCCACATTTTCAGGCAATATCAAAGTGCTGCTCATCAATGGTTGCCCTAACTCTTCACATAACTGTAATGCGATAGGATGATTCGGCACTCTTAAGCCAATGGTTTTTCGTTTAGGCGTTTGCAATCTGCGCGGCACTTCATGTGTAGCCTTTAACAAAAAAGTATAGGGTCCAGGTGTACAACGCTTCATGAGTCGATAAGCACTGTTCTCAACGAGGGCGTAATTGGACAGTTCCGACAGATCTCGACACACCAAAGTAAAATGATGCTTTTCATCTATCTGACGAATTCTTCGAATGCGTTGCATCGCATCTTTGTCACCAAGATGGCAGCCTAGCGCATAACAAGAATCGGTTGGGTATACAATTAATCCGCCTTGATCAATAATTTCAACCGCGCGACGAATTAAACGCTTTTGCGGAGATTCCGGATGAATTACAAAATATTGACTCATATCAAGGTACTTATTTAACGTAAACTCAAGAGTATTTCTTCTAGAATATTCATACTTAAATCATAACCATGAAAATTTTCTTCGACTTTTTATCCATTATCCTATTCTACTTAGCTTACCAATTTTATGAATATGTGCCTGAAGGGGTTATACAATCGATTAACTCATGGATACATTTAGGGCTTAAACAAGGCGAGCAAAACAATGCAATTTACTTTGCGATATTGGTGGGTATTGTAGCAGCCGGCTTACAAGCACTATACCACTGGGTATTAGATGGAAATCCTTCAAAAACACATATGCTCACGTTCTTCGCATTTTTAATTTTTGGTGGAATCACGCTGTACCTACACAACCCGGTGTTCATCAAATGGAAACCCACGATTGTAAACGCGGTGATTGCTGTCGTATTTCTGGGCAGCACTGTAATCGGCAATAAGCCCTTGGTTGAACGCATGATGGGCCGCTCCA
>JAPUHH010000169.1 GCA_027297825.1 Gammaproteobacteria bacterium | reverse complement strand
CAATCTTCAATAGTTAGATACGGATAGTTTATGTAGGGTGTTACGGGATATTATTTATCATACTATTATTACATTATAAAAAAGCATAAATAGGTTTTAATTGCATGAGTGAAAAATAAACAAGCTAACTGTGAAGGAATTTGGGCTAACCGGGTGAGTTTTGGTATCTGGTCGGCAATAATCGAAATAGAATTAATGCAGAAATATATGATGAAACAGTCCCTGTTTAAGGTGAATCAGTTATCAGTAAATAAAACGCCAGTGCTTTTTATGGTAGTTGCCCAGTTTGAATAATTGTTTGCAATTTCTTCCAGTGACCAGACATGAATGGATTCTACCGAAGTTGTAATAAATGTCATGTCAAGATTATGGCGCATATATGCCACTTTGCATCAAATACCTAACAAATATTTGACGTACATCACTTACTAATCAAACTGAGCCACTAGCCTTCTTTTGAAAGCCAAATGGCAATTCTTTGAGGTGATGTAAAAACGGGCTGGGATGGTAAGGTATGTCCGGTTATGGACGAATGAGTTTTATATTTTCTATTCTAGTTGAATAGGATCGTAAATGCACTCCGCAATTCGATACGCGCCAATAATGTACCAATGCAAAATTGGGCGCCAAAACCGAATACCATATGTGCCCGTGCAAAAGTATTGTTGCCCTTCGACTTCCATCATTGCTATTTCTACCATACGTTGCTTGTCTGGAATTTCTCCAAAGGCCGCCAGCGAAGTCTTTGGGGAAAAAAATCAAAGCGTTAAAATTCTTATCGTTGAAGAAACACTTGGTTTGCATTGATATTGTGTAGTTGCGTATTGATAAAATTTATTAAGTTTGCAATCAGTGTCTGAGCATTGTACGTATTCGGGGCTCTATATTTATCGTAAAGTTTTAAATAGAACCAAGACTCTGATGGCAGTAGTTTGACTGTTTGGTTGTGTGGGTGGACAAAATGTTTATCTGAGACAGGAAGCCGTTTTAAATCATCAGGGTTAACGCCGTAAAAGTTGGAAATAATCGACCGCAAACAGCACAAAAGTCGACTTTTCGGGTGATTTCAACTACAAAATTGTTATTATCAGGGTCGCAAACACTCCTATTATCAGTCATTAGCCCGGAAGTTTGGGCTTATGTTTGCACTTCACTAAATCGCAACGTAGAATGCCACTTTTCGCGATGAAGCAACGTAACTCTGATGGCAGGTAGGTGAGTGCGGGGCGTATAGGTTCATACAATGAATATGAGGGTTTGGGAAAATTAAAATGTGTATTATTATCGAGTTTTACTCTAACGATAACCATGCCCTCTCCACTTGTTTCGTATTTGCATACCTTGCGCATTTCCTCAATTCATAATTTTCTAGCCTCAGATAGTTAAATATCAACAATATGCTAATTTAAAGGCACTGGCGTAATTTTTGCTAGCGCATAAGGATGTAGAGTTGTTCGCTGGAATAAGTTCTTTAATATAGTCTTCGAAATTTTTTAATAAACACCGTCAGGGTGGAGGTCTATTTCGCTTATGGAAACTACAAAAATATTCATTAGTTGTATGCGATTGTTAACGTTAGGAATACTGATAGGAGTCGGTCCTACAGTGTTGGGCGCAGGTACAATAGACAAAATTGTCACCACCGGAGTGCAAAGGAACGAGGCAGGTAAAGCCTCGCAGAAAGTTATAGATAAAATAGCGGTATCAACAGGAAAGCTTGCTTCGAAATATAAAAGAGAGCTGAAATTAATTGACGGGCTTTAGGTCTATATCGCCTTACTGCAGAAACAATTGGATGACCAACAGGCGGAAATGAGGCAGTTGAAATCTTCCATTGAGGAAGTTTCTATCATAGAGCGACAAATAACGCCTCTGATGTTACGAATGTTGTCCGGATTAGAGCAGTTCATTGCATTAGATGTGCCTTTTCTCATTGAAAAACGGAAAAAGCGCGTAAATAGGTTGAAAAATTTATTGTCCAAGGCTGATGTGACAGCGGCTGAGAAATTCAGGGTAGTGTTAGAGGCATTCGAGATAGAAAATGAATTTGGTCGGACAATCGAAGCATATAAAGGGGATCTTGAGGTTAGTGGAACGCCTCGAGAAGTTAGTTTTCTTCGCATCGGACGGGTGGCATTGCTCTATCAAACACCTGGTGGTGAGTACAATGGCGTTTGGGATCAGGGCAATCGTAAATGGGTGGCGTTGAAGGCGGAAGAATATCGTAATCATATAGCCAAGGGGTTGAAGATGGCACGTAAACAAGTTGCACCAGACTTACTTATGATACCGGTAAGCGCAGCGGGGGGTGCATAATGAGACGTTTGATAAGTTTTATTATCATTTCCCTATGCTCTAATTTAGCGTTAATGAACGTTAATGCCGCGGGCAAGGCAGCTAGTCTGGATCAATTACTACAGCAGGTCCAACAAGGAAAGTTTGAGGAGAACAAGGCCAATAAGAAACGGGAAGCGGAATTCAAGAGAAATAAATCACGTCAGGCCCAGTTACTGGCAAATGCGAAAAAAGAACGTGCAGATGAAGAGGCAAGAAGTGCGCGAATGGAAGGAGTGTTTGATATAAATGAAGGACAAATCGCAGACCTGACGGAGACATTAACAAAGCGTCTTGGTTCGTTAAAGGAGTTATTTGGTGTTCTACAGCAGTCTGCCGGAGATGCGAGAGGTCAGTTTGAAAATTCCTTAACAAGTCTACAATACCCTGACAGGGGTATATTCCTCACTGAATTGGCTGAAAAGATGGGGTCAACTTCGAAACTTGCTACCTTGGAAGAAATCGAGCGTTTGTGGTTTGAACTTCAACGTGAGATGACAGAATCAGGTAAAGTATCCCGGTTTAAAACAAAGGTAGTGACGGTTGGTGGTGCTACTGAGGAAAGAGAAGTCATAAGAGTGGGCGTCTTTAATGCTATCTCTGAGGGTAAATACTTACAATATACTCCTGAAACAGGCTCAGTCGGAGAACTAATAAGACAGCCGAAAGACCGTTTTGTAAATGCTGCGCAAGAGTTGCAAAGTGCGCAGAGTGGGCTTGTAAAATTTGGCCTTGATCCGTCTCGTGGTCAGATCCTGTCTCTCGTTATTCGTGCACCGACTCGAGAAGAGCAAATTGAGCAAGGCGGTGTTGTGGGTAAAATTATTATTGCCCTTGGTTTAGTAGCAGTGCTCATTGCTGCATTGAAGTTGTTATGGACTGTAATCGTCAGTATCAAAGTTGCAGCGCAAATGCGAAATCTTGACAACCCAAGCAAAGGTAACCCTCTTGGACGTGTACTACAGGCCTACCATGATCATCGCAATATCGATGTCGAATCGTTGGAATTGAGGTTGAGTGAAGCCGTCCTAAAAGAAACCCCAGGTATAAACCGATTTAATATGGCGCTGAAGGTGATTGCTGTTGTAGCACCATTATTAGGTTTGCTCGGTACCGTTACAGGTATGATTGTAACTTTCCAGATGATTACTTTATTTGGCACGGGTGATCCGAAGCTGATGGCGGGTGGTATTTCTCAAGCGCTGGTGACTACCAAGTTTGGTCTAATGGTAGCGATACCAACAGTATTTTTACATGCCTTTGTGTCTGGTCGC
>JAPUHH010000168.1 GCA_027297825.1 Gammaproteobacteria bacterium | reverse complement strand
TTGACCAACCCTTCATTAAGGATCCCAGGCACCACGGGGTCACCAATTTGGTATTCGCTCAGCGCATCAAAATATACTTTATCGATAGTGCCACCGGTACAAAATATTTTGACTTGATGCTGTTTTAAATGCTGATTGTTTGGCATATAAATTTCTTGTTGCAAATATTACTTAGTAATCCGACTCATCATTTACATAAATTCTATAGCTGCGATCTTTATTCTACATTCTGTACTTGTTCGCGCATCTGCTCGATTAAAACCTTTAGATCAACGGAGGCTTGCGTGGTCTCAATATCCGCAGATTTTGATCCCAAAGTATTCGCTTCACGATTAAACTCCTGCATAAGAAAATCTAAACGTCGCCCCGTCGCATCTTTTCGATCAAAAATCGATGTCATTTCGCTTAGATGACTTTCTAAACGATCGAGCTCTTCGGCAACATCTAGTTTTTGCGAAATATATACAAGCTCTTGTTCTAAGCGATTTTGATCGACTTCTGACACTAATTCTTCAATTCGTTGTTGTAGCTTTTCCCTAATTGCGGCCAACACCTGTGGATGTCTATGACGTACTTTTTTAACAATAGATTCTATCTCGGCACATCTTTCTCGCAACATCATTGCAATACGCTGACCTTCAGTTGAGCGCATCTCAACAAGCTGGTCTGTCGTGCTTTTAAATAATTCTAAACATACCGTGCGAAAACTTTCCATATCCGTCTGCGCGGTATGTACCACTCCAGGCCAAGCTAGAATATCCATGGCTTTAGTGGGCTGATATTCCGGCAACTTGTTATGCACCTGCGTAATTTGTTGCACCAAACTATCTAGTAGCGGTTTGTTTAGCTCTAGTACAGCGGCTTGAGTATCTGCAAGCTGGTAACGCAGCACACAATCCACTTTGCCGCGTGCAAGTCTACTTTGTAGTTGTTTGCGTAGCTGGGTTTCCAGCCGACGCATTTCTTCTGGTAATCGAAAATTAATTTCTAAATACCGATGGTTAACCGAGCGCAATTCCCAGGTCAAACTACCTTGCTCACAGGTATCTTCTTCACGCGCAAACCCCGTCATACTGCACAGCATTCTTTACTATCCTTTTTGTATACTTGATCTACCTACGATCACGCCCTAGTGGGAGATTTTTTTGCGTATAATGCGCGACTCGTTGAAATTCCACCAGGTAGAATTTATGAATTCCACAGCTAGACCCAGTGGTCGAACCCCTGACCAACTACGCGCCATCCAATTTACCCGTAATTATACCAAGCATGCGGAGGGTTCCGTACTGGTTGAATTTGGTGACACCAAAGTCATCTGCACCGCAACAGCCACCGATCAAGTACCTCGATTTCTAAAAGGTAAAGGCCAAGGTTGGATTACCGCAGAATATGGGATGCTGCCACGCTCTACAAATAGCCGCATGTCACGCGAGGCCAGCCGCGGCAAGCAGGGAGGCCGCACCTTAGAGATACAACGTTTAATCGGTCGGTCTTTACGCGCCGCAACCAATCTAAAAGCCTTAGGTGAGTGTTCCATCACGGTGGATTGTGATGTCATTCAAGCAGATGGAGGCACGCGCACCGCTTCCATATCGGGCGGTTTCGTAGCGCTCTATGACGCCATTCAGCAATTAATCAGCGCGGGCACCATTAAAACCAACCCCATTAATCATTTTGTCGCTGCTGTTTCGGTCGGTTTATTTAATCAAATTCCAATTTTGGATCTTGATTATGACGAAGATAGCCGTGCAGAAACTGACATGAATGTCGTTATGAATGACACGGAAGCCTTTATTGAAGTACAGGGTACGGCTGAGCAACAAGCCTTCACCCGTACCGAGCTAATGGATTTACTCCAACTCGCCGGCAAGGGTGTTACCGAGATTATTCAACAACAAAAATCCTGTCTTGGTGTATAAAAGGATTAGAAATGACAGAAAAAATAGTTCTTGCCAGCAATAATTTTGGCAAGTTGAGAGAAATTCAGGCCGTTCTTGATCAGCACCGCTTCCAACTAATACAACAATCTGAATTTAATATTTCTGAAGCAGAGGAAACCGGTACCACTTTTGTAGAGAACGCAATTATTAAAGCGCGCCATGCAGCGGAACACACCGGACTGCCTGCATTAGCCGATGATTCCGGCATTGAAGTAGATTACTTGCAAGGTGCGCCGGGGGTATATAGCGCACGTTATGCGGGTGATGATGATGCGAATAATGCAAAAGTATTGGCAAACCTCGCCGAAGTTCCAGATGCGCAACGTACCGCTCGCTTCCAATGTGTGATTGTTTATATGCGATTTGCTCAAGACCCAATGCCACTCATCTGCCAAGGCACGTGGGAAGGAATCATTACACATGAGCTAATTGGGCCTAATGGATTTGGTTACGACCCTCTGTTTTATGTGCCCACGCACAAATGTACATCGGCGCAACTCGATCCAACAGAAAAAAATCGCATTAGCCATCGTGCCCAAGCGTTACAAAAATTGATCACTGCACTTGCATAACCCTTGCATTTTGTTGTGAGAAATTGATTCGTGCCACTACTAGCTTAGAGTGCCATAATACCTCTACATGCACATTCAAAAAGTGCGAACTCATGCTTAAAGTACCCTTATCACTCTACGTGCATATTCGAATAGTGCTAACGCATGCTTGAGGTTCCATTATCACTCTATGTACATATTCCTTGGTGCATAAAAAAATGTCCTTATTGCGACTTTAATTCACACGAACTGCGTTCTCCGCTACCCGAAGATCAGTATATCGACGCCTTAATTGCTGATTTACAACAGCAAGCCAACATAGTCTCGGGGCGTGAAATAGTGAGTATATTTTTTGGTGGTGGTACACCGAGCTTATTTTCTGCTAAAAATATTCAACGCTTACTCATTTCTATCGAAGCACACCTAAGCCTCGCAAGCGATGCTGAAATTACTATAGAAGCCAACCCAGGAACGTTTGACCAACAAAACTTTGCCGGCTTTCGTAATGCAGGAGTAAATCGAATATCTATTGGTGTGCAAAGCTTTTCTAACGACCAACTAAAAGAGCTCGGGCGCATACATGATGCACAAACCGCAATCGATGCAATAACGGCAGCGAAAAGCGCCGGCTTTGAAAATATAAACATTGATCTAATGTATGCCTTACCTAAACAAACTACGCAGCAAGCCGCTGATGATGTTGAACAGGCAATAAAATTAGACCCAACGCATATTTCTTATTACCAATTAACCATTGAACCCAATACACGCTTTTATCAGCATCCGCCCAACTTACCTAACAGTGAAAGTAGTTGGGATATGCAACAACACGGCGTTGCTTTATTAGCGCAACATGGCTTTCAGCAATACGAGGTTTCGGCCTATGCCAAAAATGAATTTACCTGTATCCACAACACAAACTATTGGCAATTTGGCGACTATCTTGGAATAGGTGCAGGGGCACATCAAAAGCTTAGTCATGTTACATCCGGTGAAATTTTGCGCAGTGACAAGCCCAAGCACCCGCAACAATATATGCAACAGGCGCTAAAGCAAGAACCCTTAGCAACACCGCGAGTACTTCAGCAAGACGATTTGGTATTTGAATTTTTATTAAACGCACTGAGATTAAAACAAGGCTTTAATCGACAACAATTCGAACAGCGTACGGGCCTTATGTATGAACTCCTTACAACACAACTCCAGCACCTGTGCGAAGAAGGTTTGTTATTGGTGGAAACTGACCGCGTGCAGTTCAGCGAGAACGGTTATCGCTTTCTCGATGAGCTACTACAGCGCGTATTGCCAGAATCGGCCTAAATCATCTATTGATGCACAACCATTTATACCCAGCCCACATTGAATGCCCCTATTGTGGAGAGGGGCTAGAGATCCTCCTCGATTACAGTGCTGGAAATCACGCATATATCGAAGATTGCCAAGTATGCTGCTCACCCATCGAAATTACTGTTGAAATGGACGCTACAGGAGAACAGATCGCAATTCACTGTAAACGTGATATGGACTAAAAAATCCGTATTATTTACCGACTATTTTGTGTTTTGAACCTAGGTTATACACAAGTGGCTTCAAGCCAGCGCATATCAATGCTTTTTTAGATTAAATATTCGCCATAATTTTTAAGATTCTTTTTAATACATTAAAAACAATGACTTATATTCTTGTATATTTTTTAAGCGATTTAACAAAAACATCAAATTTCTCGTGTTTTGCCGCTATGCCTTAGAAATATACACAGATTTATCCACAGATTTTGTGGATAAGTTACAATTCCTACTTAGGACAACTACTTAAGCGTAACTAGTTAGAATTACCTTAAAGAAGTAGGCTAAATTAAAGCTATGCAAACGGCACTTGAGTTGCGGAGTGGGGTTGAGTATGATCCTCCAGCTCTTCGAAGAAGACCAAACTAATGAAACCAAACATTCATCCAAAATACCAAGACGTAAATGTAACCTGCAGCTGCGGGAACACCTTTACAACACAGTCCACCTATGGTGCGGAGTCTTTACAGCTAGATGTATGTTCGCAATGTCACCCTTTCTTTACGGGTAAGCAAAAAATTCTAGATACCGCCGGTCAGGTTGATAAGTTTAGAAAGCGCTACGGCGGCAAATAGCAAACCAAAAGGCGCGAGCCAGAGACTTGCTGCCTAGCTAATTATTTTCGCGCAATCTAAGAAGCGCGAGCACGCTGTAATCCTAAGTATTCTGTTGGCCTAAACGTCTCACAGAGAAAACACTATGTTTTATGGGGAGCCTGCTATCCTTAGCTTAGCCAATTACAAAGGTGTTAACGGCTATTAAATATCACTGTTACAAGCTATCGCGGATACGTTTAATCGACTAAATTGGCTTACCTTGCTGATTTAAATAAGCGCAATATTGGAAACTTTTACCGCTAGGCAAGCGTCCAAAAGATAGGTGGCACAGTACTAACCCTGTGGTTGGATTTATGCTCGATTAGCGCAAAATAACGATGCATAGCAACCACACAAATTTTATACGATTTGAATCAAATTAAACCAGGATAGTAATGATGGGCAAACGAATTCTACTACTCACAATAAGCCTCTGCTTTGCAACAGGACAATTCCTTTCCGGATGCGCAACTAACCCAGTTTCAGGCAAACAAGATTTTGTGCTGATGTCTGAGGCTCAAGAAATCAATCTTGGCAAGAAAGCACATCAACAAGTAATGCAACAGTACCGCGCCTATGACAATCCAGCGCTGCAAAGTTATGTCGAAGGCATTGTCGAAGATCTTTCCAAAAAAAGTCACCGCGAAAATTTAGTCTTCCACGTAACCGTATTAGACAGCCCACAAGTTAATGCCTTTGCGTTACCTGGTGGTTATATCTATATCACGCGCGGCATCATGTTGTACATGAACTCCGAGGCTGAACTTGCGGGAGTATTGGGCCATGAAATTGGCCACGTCACTGCTCGCCATGGCGTGCGACAGCAAAGCGTTGGCACGTTAACCGGTATATTAGGAGCGGGCATTGGCATTCTTACTGGAAGTGACGAAGCCGCTCAGGTCGCAAATGTAGGCGGCACCGCATTGGTCCGCGGTTATGGCCGCAATCACGAATTAGAAGCCGATCGCTTGGGTTCAGAATACCTCGCGCGCGTGGGCTACGATCCTGAAGAAATGATTGATGTTGTCGAAATCTTAAAAGATCAAGAAGAGTACGATAAGCAGCTGGCCAAAGAAGAAGGTCGTGAACCGCGTGCTTATCACGGCACCTTTTCGACACACCCCACCAACGACAAGCGACTGCAAGAAGTCGTAAAAGCAGCGAATAAATTCAAAACCGCCGCTACCCGCGAGCCTAACCGCGAGGTGTTTTTAAACTATATAAATAATGTAGTCGTTGGCGACAATGAGCACGATGGCATCATTCGTGGCAACAAGTTTTATCATAAGGAAATGAATTTATTTGTTGAATTTCCAAAAGGCTGGAAGGTAGATAACCTACCAGATCGACTTGTAGCCCAACCAAAGGAACACAATCTGCAGCTTCATATTCTTATAGATGATTTAAATAAGCGGCAATCCCCCCAAGAATATTTGCAAGAAAAATTTAAAGATGTAGACAAAGGGCAAAATGTAAATTCTGCGAGCTTCAAAGGCTACACTGGCTTAACCACACTCAACACCAAATCAGGCAAAACACCTGCGCGTGTCGCAGCACTTTTTGATGGTAAACGCGTCTTTCAAATTGTCGCGCTAGGTGAAGCACAAGCGATAAGCAACTATGATAGCGAAATACTAGGCACGATAAAGAACGTTAGAAGACTCAAGAGCAACGAAGTTGCATTTGCGAAAGCAAAACGCATTAAGCTAGTTCGTGCTAAATCAGGTGATACATTTGCCTCTTTAGCCAAAAAGACCGACATCTCTCACCATGCTGAAGACCAATTGCGTTTGCTGAATGGCATGTATCCTGATGGTGAACCGCAAAAGGGGCAGCTAATTAAAATTATCCAATAGTCATTCTACTATTCAAAACTGACTTCCGTGCGACTCTCTAGTAGAGTCGCCCTCAAATAATTATTTTTCGAATAAAACGTGGCAGAAACTGTCTACTTAATAGATTCCAGCATCTATGTATTTCGTGCCTGGTTTACAGTACCTGGCCATCTAGTCAATCAAGACAATGAACCGGTCAATGCCGTGTATGGCTTCGCGGATTTTATCTATAAGTTTCTACAGCAAGCACGACCAAAATACGTAGGCTTTGCGTTTGACGAAAGCCGTAGCCCTGACTCTTATCGCAACCAGTTATATCCAGAATACAAAGCAAATCGAGATCCCACTCCAGAAGAATTAAAACGACAGTTCGAATACTGCCGGGAATTTTTACGTGCACTCGGCCTGTTTGAAGCCGGCAGCCCACACTATGAAGCCGATGACTTGATCGGTGCGCTAGCAAAGCGCATGCGTAAACTCGGACACAACATCACCATTTTGACTTCGGATAAAGATCTAACCCAACTCATTTTTGAAAATGACATTTGGTGGAATTACGCAAAGGGCGAACGCAACTCAATTCCGCAAATTAAAAAACAATTTGGGGTTTATCCTGAGCAAATAGCAGATCAGTTAGCCATTGCGGGAGACAAAGTCGACAACATTCCAGGCGCACCAGGTATTGGTATGGCTACTGCCGCTAAATTACTTAATCGCTTTTCAAGCTTAGATGAACTATTGGCCAATTGCGCACAAATTGGCAGCATGAAAATTCGTGGTGCCAAACGCATACAAGGCCTAATAGAAGACCACAAAGAATTATTATTACTATATAGAAAGCTTACGACCATACAGTGTGACATTGATTTTCCAGAACCCATCAATCTGACACGCAAAACACCAGATTTTTCATCACTAGAACAATTATTTGATAAATTTGATTTTAGTCAATTTCGTCGTGAGCGATGGCTTAGCTTCTTACAAGCCTGATTAGAATCTTTACCTCCATGGCTAAGCTAATACTATTCAATAAACCTTTTGGCGTGTTAAGCCAATTCACAGATGCCAAAAGTGATGATGAGAGTCGGCGGGAAACACTCGCCAACTATATCGACATCCCAAATATTTATCCTGCGGGACGACTAGATAAAGATAGTGAAGGTTTATTGCTGCTAACCGATGATGGAATATTGCAGCAACGCATTGCAGATCCAGAATATAAATTCGAAAAACATTATTGGGTGCAAATCGATGGAGAAATCAACGATGAATCACTACAAGCACTATGTCGTGGAGTCACACTTAAAGACGGAGCTACATTACCTGCAGAGGCAACACGCATCAATGAACCAGAAGCGCTATGGGAACGTACTCCACCTATACGGTTTCGAAAATCGATCCCGACTCGATGGTTGAATATCATTATTCGCGAAGGTAGAAATCGACAAGTCCGACGCATGACGGCTGCAGTGAACCACCCTACTCTACGCCTAATTCGCCACCGAATTGGACCGTGGGATCTCACCTCACTCTCTCCAGGACAACACAAGCAAATTCAAATAGACAACCCAAACAAACTGTCAATCAACGGATAGACTGAATGTCTTCTTTTGGCCATTAGCGGTCATTCAGACCATCACTTTAAATCCTAACTAAAAAGATACTTTAGCTTCGCACTTATCGACTGCAAGGGGCCCGAAAAATTTCCAACAGAATATTGTCATAACAATAGCAATTCACTGAATTTCCAATTGGTGAGGTGTATTCTATTCAAGTTCAATAATTTGAGAATAGGGAATTATTAGGGTACTCGATTTTCACTTATTTTTTTAGCTTGAATTAACGCGTTATTACAAATTCGCTAGACACAGGTACTCCTAAATATGGCTAATAAAATATTAAATCTCGAAACTGTCCGCAATCTTTGTTTGCTACATGTAATCTGGTTATGCCTCTTATTAACATTCCCTATTCAAAGCAGTGCCGATGACATAACGCGCCATGGAGATGCATACGTCATTTATTTGCCACGAGAATTAAACTTTGATGAGGTAGTAAGTCTTGTTCACAGTGAGGTGCTGGGCGAGAACTGGCAAGTAGTAAATGAACTGAATATTGGTGAGGCTGTTAAAGAGTATAACAAACACATTGAAAATCGAGTTATATCCGTTTGTAAAACTCAGTACCTAGCACAAGCCATTGAAGAAGATCCTTTCATCTCGCTTATAATTCCATGTCGATTTACTATTTTTCGTGAATTTACTGAGGGAAGTAGGGAAGGTAGGATCATTGTGGGCTTTTACGATCCAGTTGCCGAGGCCGATGGCCTTAATCTCAAACAAGCACAAGCAGCAGAAATTGCCACCCAGGAATTAAAAGCCGTATTACATCGAATTGCCGAGAGCTACCAATAATAGATCTGTTCTGTAATTACGTTTAATTTGGTGTGTTAAAGGAGCCTATACATCTAACTAATTGTTGATTTAATTAAGTGCCTGAGTAGTGCGTTGTCTACCGCAGTTACTCGCTATTGATAATTATTTATATTGAAGACGTGATAATTAGTTGTAATTCTGAATGTCCGCTTTGGGCCGTTAGCGGTCATTCAGTTCCAGTCTAATTACACCCAATTACGCCCATATTAAAGCAGTTATTGCTTGGCACCTAGCCGTAGCGCATGTTGTCGATTCGACTCTTTATCAGCAGTCTCAGCATTTACAGAAGAACGTTCAGGCCAACCTTGCGTGTGCTGCAAAATAATTTTAACTAGTGCTTCTATATGCGCAGGTTCAACGTTTAATGCTGGAATATAATTGAATGACTCTCCACCATTTTGTAAGAAAATTTCATGGTTTGTCATAGCCATCTCTTCCAGTGTTTCAAGACAGTCTGCAGAAAAGCCTGGACAAAAAACATCTATAGATTTTATCCCTTCGCCAGGTAATGTTGCGATTCGCTCAACGTTATAGGGCTGCAACCATTCCGCTTTACCAAAGCGCGATTGAAAAGTGATTTCCCAATCCGTTTCTTTTAACGCAAGTTTTTCTGCAATGAGTCGCGCGGTCTGCTGGCATTCACAATGATAGGGATCGCCGAGTAATAAATTTCGTTTCGGTAAGCCATGAAATGAAAATAATAATTTCTGGCTGCGTTGCTTTTGCTGCCAATGAGTTTTTATTTTCTCTGCACACGCATTGATATATTCAGGCTGCGCGGCATATTGATTCACCATACGCAGTTCCGGCAACCACCGTAGATGTTTAAATTCTTGTGCTATGGCATCAAATGTAGAAGCTGTCGTACTGGCAGAATATTGTGGGTACAGAGGCAAGACTAGAATGCGTCTTGCATGGCTTGCACGTAACGCAGCCAGTGCAGATTGGATTGAAGGCTCTCCATAGCGCATGGCTAATTCAACCTTAACTTTCCCAGTTAAAGCTCCATCCAGTGCAGTTTGTAGTGCGCTGCGTTGCTTTTTACTAATAGCCAATAAAGGCGAGCCTTCATCTGTCCACACCTTTGCATAGGCTTTTGCACTTTTACTTGTGCGCGTCGGCAAAATAACTCCATGCAAAAGTAACCACCATAGTGGTCTTGGTATTTCAACAACACGTGGATCCCATAAAAATTCTGCTAAATACTTTCTTACCGCTTTTGTAGTCGGTGCAGTAGGCGTACCTAGATTTGTGATGAGCACCCCTAGGCAGGGCTCACTGCCATGTATGTAGTCTGGTTCGCCGTTGAATTTTGGCATAAGAATTAACTAATTTTCCATTGCACATGTTCATAGATAATATTCTAAACGAATATAAGAATGTATTTAATTTTATTCAGGCGAAACAGGGGACAAGTTTGTAGACTTTTTATCTACAAATTATCAGAATTTATATTCTAGCTACGTTAACCCACTTAAGCGCTTGTGTAACGGGCTAGAGCGTGGAAAGTGCGCCAATAAAAATTTCATTTGGTCTGCCAATACTTGACGGCCTTGCAAGTAAATATATTCTGCATGAGTGGGTGTAAAGGGAATCGCTAGAAGTTGCATTCTCGCTTGCTCTGGAGTTTGGCCTGCTTTGTGATTGTTGCAACGCTTGCAAGCGGTAACGACATTATTCCACTCATCTATGCCATTAAAACTAAGCGGCTTAATATGATCGCGCGATAAATCTCGACGATCAAAGCGCTTTCCACAATATAAACACAAATTCGCATCACGCCTGAATAACGCCCGGTTGTTTAAGGGTGGGATATAACCATCATATAAAGATCGGTTATTACCATGCGTGGCAATGATGGAATGAACTTCGATCGCACTGCGTAGGCCACTGTGCGCATTGATGCCACCATGAATAACATATATTGGTTCGCCACAAGTATATGCAACTTGTTCACCGTGATATAAACGTGCTGCGTCCTGATAATTTACCCATTCCATAGGCATTCCTGACACATCTGTACGCAGTACTTGAAGGCTTAGATTACTCACTGGGTTCTCCAGATTTACCTAGATGCGAACTGTATCGGTAAATGATGTCTAAAAGCAATTATAGATTAGAGCTTACAATTTCAGTAAAATTCAAAATAACCCTGCAATATGTGTGAGTTTATTAAGGAACGAAGGATAATTCAGAAAATAGATATTGCCCGGGAAAACCCAAAAAATCATTAATGCGAGATCTGTCTGCTACCTTCGCTGCTCGCTCTTGCTAGCGCAGCTTGAGTGCGTGCAATGAGTAAATCAGCATAATCCTCTGGCGCCATCTCTGCCACTCCTATGGACACTGTAAATTTTTCATTAATCTTTGTATCACTTAATACAACTAGATCCACAGCATGATGTATACGCTTCACTACATTTTCAGCTTGTATTTCATCTGTACCTAACAACAGTAAAGCGATACAGCCCTCGCTAAATTTTACTGCCATGTCCATACCACGCAGTTCAATTTGTATTGCATTAGCAATCGCCTGAAATATTTTATCTACGGTGTATTGGCCATACGTTTCGAGTAAACTTTTAAACCGATCCACTTCTAACATCAACATCGCTAGAGTGCGATTGCGCATAGTACAGCGTGTCATTTCATAAGGGAGTGTGTCTTTCAACCACTGCTTACTATACATGCCAGTAAATTCATCTTTATCTGCCCTGATGTTATTACGTTCCTCTTCTTGTAAAGCCTGATAGACCAATCGATTTAAATCTAGCATGCGTTTAACAAAAAGCTTCATCAGGTTACGTGCGAAATTTACATCACTAGAAACAAACTCCCATAAAAGCTTTTCTGGAATCTCTAGTACTTTGCATTTTGTTTGCGCTTTAACATAAGCACTTGTGGGTTGTTCGCCGATTACCGACATTTCGCCGACGGTATCACCAGGATTCAACGTAACGACTGCTGCAGCATTCTCATGCAGATGCATACCTAGATGGCCGTCGACAATCACATACATAGAGCGATTATCTTGATCTTTATAAAGCAGTACTTCATCGGGCTTTAAGGTTCTGCTATTGCACTTTGCAAGCAAGCCCGCGCATTGCTCTAAGTCAACCGCGCCAAATAGACCAAGACGGGACAAGGTAGATAATTGGCGAGTATCACCTGGAGTTATAGTCATTAAACAATAATTTTATTTGAGAAAGCTGTACTTTAGCCGAATGGCTATTAGATAGGAACTTGTTCTTCAATAGCTTGTATAATTTGGCAAACCCCTGTTTTTACCAACTAAATGACCATAATTTGGCAGCTATTATTAAATAACGATCATTACTTATTGTGCTTTTCTCGACTGATTTTTCCATTTCTTACGAAATTTTTGACGATGATCAGGCATCATACTCTTCCAGCGCTGATACATTCCCTATTCTCTCTTCCGGAGGCAAATTTTTAAACCACTAGTAACGCTCACGAATCTTTCAGATCTAATTTTGTGATTTGATTCATCTCTTCACTAGCTAGTTGTTGTACCGGATCATGCGCATTATTTTTATAATCTTTGTTGCCTAGCCATCATATCCACCAGCGATTCTGTGTTGTATTTTTACGATGTAGATCCATAATTTGATCATTAAGTATTCGATAAAACAATGGAGCCATTGCTCTGCAGGCTTATTGGCATATTTTTTTATTATCCGCATCATCGCATCCTGCATAATGTCCAATGCTCGCCGCTCTAACTTAGCGAGAAAATCTTCGCGTTGCTGTGAATGTGCTGTAGCCCATCTGCTCTCAATTACATCAGCACTGTTGTATCGCTTAGATTTTCTATGCCTTTTAAACAACAGTTTACTGCCTGCATTGGCTGTATAGTGATGCTGTAAACAAGCCAAAGTAGCTAGTTTGCGACCAACTCTTTTACATAGAATACCATCACACGCTAGATAACGGTTAAGCATGGATTTCGTTGACATCGTAGCTAAAAATAATGCACATAAGTCGCTTCCTCATGGTGGTGTGGTTTATTCACATCTTCAGGTAACTAGACTTTCTACTATTGCATCAACACTTAGCTTACGCATATCACATTTTATCATTGAATTTCAATGGTTTAATTAATAGTTGACTGCACTTATATAATTTGACTTTCATCACTTAACTCTACCCCTCCATGACACCTACCCACATAGTTATCCACAGAAGATCAAACTCCATAAATCCTTACAGCGCAGGTCTCCAATAACCCATTTCTAGAATGAAGATTACATCGAAAAGAACAACCTATTTGTTATGAACTCAACTGCCGTCCTAAAAATTGCCTTGCCGGTACCGCTCTATCAAAGCTTTGAGTACCTTGCACCTCAGCATCAAGCTCCGGGTGACATTAAGATCGGCACGCGCGCGCACGTAACGTTTGGCAAGCGCAAACTTATTGGCATTATAGTGGGAATTGCTAAACACAGCACTTTGCCATTTAGCAAATTAAAAACCGTTACTGAAATACTCGATACACAGCCAATATTTAATCTACCTTTATTGGATTTACTATTTTGGACGGCTAATTATTATCAGCAACCTCTCGGCGAGGTGCTGAGTGCTGCCCTCCCGAATGTATTGCGCAAAGGTAAATTCATTACCGCCCACAGCAAAACAATCTACCGAGTCAATTACGACGCGGCACTGGACAATTCATTAGAACGCGCGCCTAAGCAGCGCTTAATTGTTGAGTTATTACATTCTCATACCAATGGGCTTAGCGCCAATGAAATTTCGCAGCATACGTCTAACTGGCGACCCGCCATAAAAGCTTTACTAGATAAAAATTTGGTTAAAAAAACACTCTTGCAAAAACCGCAAGTCGTGCAGAAAGCAAGCGCACCCGTTAATCAACTTTCTCTCAATGAAGAACAACAGCATGCTTATGAAAAAATTCAAGCTGGCCTGAATAGATTTAACGCACACTTGCTTGCCGGAATCACCGGTAGCGGGAAAACTGAGGTGTATCTTGCCTTAGCCAAAGACGTGATTCGAAATGATAAACAAGTTCTAATCCTGGTGCCGGAAATAGGGCTAACGCCGCAACTTGTGCAACGCATCGAAACGAGAATGGGCGTGCAGGTTGCTTTAATGCATTCGAACTTGAATGAAACGGAACGTGCTCAAGCTTGGCTAGCGACTAATACGGGTGCCGCGAAAATAATTGTCGGCACACGTTCAGCTGTTTTTTTGCCTTGCAATAACCTTGGTTTAATTATTGTTGATGAGGAGCATGATATATCTTTCAAGCAGCAAGAAGGTTTTTTATATCATGCGCGCGATATTGCCATTTATCGTGCCAAACAATTAGCCATACCTATTGTTTTAGGCAGCGCCACACCATCTTTTGAGAGCCAGCACAATGTCAATACAGGTCGTTACCAAAAGCTGGTGCTAAGCAAACGCGCTAAGCAGGCTAAAATTCCAGATGTAAAATTAATAGACTTACGCTCCAAAATAGTCAGCGATGGCTTATCGAATGAACTGCTAGATGCAATTCAGGTAGAACTAGATAAAAAACACCAAATATTATTGTTTTTAAATCGGCGCGGCTATGCACCTACTGTGCTTTGCCATGCTTGCGGCTGGATCGCGGAATGCTCACGTTGCGATGCACGCATGACCTTCTATAAAAAGCTAAATAAGATCAAATGTCACTATTGCCTAAAAGAACAGACTACTCCAAAAATATGCCCACAATGTAATTCGGAGAATCTAATATGGCTGGGAGAAGGAACACAGCGAATTGAAAATAAGTTAAAGGAAATATTTCCTGACACTGCTATCACAAGAGTGGACCGCGATAGCACGCGCAAAAAGGATGCATTACAAAATAAGTTAGACGACATACACAATGGTAAATATCAAATTATTAT
>JAPUHH010000167.1 GCA_027297825.1 Gammaproteobacteria bacterium | reverse complement strand
GGGCACTGGACAGAAGTCATCAAAATTGTTGCATAGCAAAAGTTTGAAATCCACAATTGGCCAAAATGAGTCGTTCAAACGTTGTACATGAATGTCTGCTTAATACTGAAAGCGGACGTTCAGGCAAAGCGTAATAACGTGCAATTAGCCACCCGATTACATACATATGTTTCAGAATAATTATTTCTATCAAATTTCCTTCTATTTCGCTTGACTCTGTAGTCTACTACAGGGTTTATACTTTCATTAATTGAGTGAGGTTAAGTCAATAATGTTGCGAATCGGAGAAGTTGCTAATAAAAGTCATGTGGGTGTAGAAACCGTTCGTTTTTATGAGCGCGAAGGATTGATAGCGTTGCCTAAGCGGAATGTATCTGGCTATCGTCAGTATTCTGAATCGGCTATAAAGCAAATCCAATTTATTCAACATGCTAAAACACTTGGGTTTTCTCTAAAAGATATAAGAGAACTGATTAAGCTAAAAAGTACTCGTGATGCGCGCTGCAAGAGCATTAAATCAACGGCAAAAGCTAAAATTGCCGATATTCAGGAAAAGATCGACGCCCTTAAACGAATGAAGATGGCGCTTGAGCCATTGGTTGCTCAATGTAAATCATCTGACCCAATTAGTGATTGCCCCATTCTTAACGCGCTTGATGAAACAGCTAATGAATAGTTAAAGGAGAATACTTATGACGAACACAAGAAAAGTTGAAATATTTAGTGCAGGCTGTCCCGCGTGCCAGGAAACAGTAGATTTAGTCAAGAGAATTGCTTGTCCATCCTGTGATGTATCGGTGCTTAATATGAATGATGATGGCGTATCACAACGCGCAAAGACATTAGGGATTCATCGGGTACCAGCCGTTGTCATCGACGGAAAGCTTGCTGATTGTTGTTCTATTTCTGCGCCTGATGAACAAAGCCTTAGGGCTGCTGGTATTGGTAATGCGATCTAATAGCCTATGCGTAATAAACTGGAACAGTTTGGATCATTTGGGGCAATCGTTGCAGCGGCTGCCTGCCCCATTTGTTTCCCAAAGTTGGCCTTGATAGGTGCGTTAGTTGGCCTAGGTACTTTGGCAAAATATGAAGTAGTGTTTTTTTATGGGGCGCATATGTTGATCGTGATTGCACTGATTGGACATGTGATATCCTACAAAAAGGTACAAAACCGGATTTTACTAGCATTGGCGATTGTGTCTGCCATTCTATTTTTTGTTTCTCTCTATATTTTTGTTTCCGAAATCTTGTCTTATATGGCACTAACTGGGTTGGTCATTGCGACGATTTGGATGATAGCTGAGAGTCGGCGTTACATCAGGTGTGTTGCCTTAGTGGACTAACCATTCAACGTCCGCTTTCGCTGGATAGCGGACGTTCAGATGTTATGTAATAACTGGCCAGTAATGATCCAAAGTGGATATTCATCCTTTGATTATCTCCTATACTTATTCCAAATAAGGGCAGGGGGTTAAGGATGTCTAGAGTTTTTCAATTATTGATGAAGATAATATTATTATCCGGACTTCTTCTCAGCGCATCTTGTAGTAGTGTCGATTGGCAAGGTTTTATTAATGTTCCTACCACGCCATACTGGGAAATTCAAGATTCAAGACTTCCAGAGATTGCAATGATAAGAATGATTCGTACTGGAGCTAATGTAGTTATCTATAATCCTGTGATATGCCAGAAAATTGGTGACGCGTGTGGATTCTTTCGTCTCCATGCATTTGCGCATGACAGACTTATCCATCAAATTTTACCTCCTGAAGCCTATCCACTTTTATCAGAAGCCCAAGCAGATTGCTGGGCTGCGAAATATGGCAAACCCCATGAAATTTATGCAGCAGTCCAACTTATTTCGGATGAAGATAGAGATAAAAATTTGAAAATACGCGGTAATCCGGCTCAACGTGCCGAGCAGATACGTGCTTGTGCAATAGATAATGGAAATTGGATTGCAGACCAGTAAGTCTTCTTAAAACTTAAATTTAACTACTAAATTAATTCAGTGTTAATAGCCGAATGTCCGCTTTCGCTGGAAAGCAGACGTTCAGAATTCTTAACTTGAGTGGCGGAACGATTAAGTGGTGCGCGCCCGACAGGATTACTCCACACATCCCTGTGTTACGCCCTTCGGGCCAGCGTCGCTTACTCCGCTGTTCAAATTTGTTCCCGACAAATTTGTCGAACCTATAGGTTCTCATCAACTTCAGAATACAGCAATTAAGAAACTCACCCTTTAGGTGATTTTCTTAATTGGCGCGCCCGACAGGATTCGAACCTGTGACCTTTGGCTTCGGAAACCAATACTCTATCCAACTGAGCTACGGGCGCATAACTGACTAAAACTGAGGAAAGGGTACCTTTTCGTCCATCTAACGTCCAGATGAAGTTTTCTCAGGGAATAAGTGCAGGTATACTACCCGCGAAAACAAATACAACGAACCAAATAATAAATTCAATTATAGATACTTCATGTTTAAGCTGTTGGTCGCTGGAGATTAAAAAATGAGTCAAGAACAAGATAAAGCTTTTTTCAAAAATTTTACCATCGTACTGATTACCTTGGTTGGGCTCATGGCTAGCTTCATGGTCCTGGGAGTTATGTTCGGCGGTATTGAAGAATCAATCGAAGCTGTTGCCGCAGAAAC
>JAPUHH010000166.1 GCA_027297825.1 Gammaproteobacteria bacterium | reverse complement strand
TCTTTGGCATCGTACATAGCGGCTTTATAAGCTGTGTACACTGCATTACTTTTCGGCACACAACTAATATATACAATCGCCTGTGCAAGCGCAAGCTCCCCTTCTGGTGAGCCTAAACGGTCGTAAGTATTCCATGCATCTAATGTAATTTGCAATCCACGAGGATCGGCATTACCAATATCTTCACTCGCCATACGCACCACACGTCGTGCAATATAATGAGGGTCACAGCCTCCATCAATCATTCTACAAAACCAATATAAGGCTGCATCGGGATCCGAACCGCGTACAGATTTATGCAGAGCAGAGATTTGATCATAAAAATATTCACCCTGCTTATCGAAACGCCGCATGGACTGTGCAGTAACTTCTTGAATGATTTCCTTGGTAATCACTTTTTCTTCTGCATTTGGTTCTAACAAATCTGCAGCAATTTCTAAAAAATTAAGGACCCGACGCGCATCACCATCTGCAGCCATGGCCAACATTTTCTTGGCATCTTCATCAATAGAAAGCTGTTGTTCACCCAACCCCTGTTTGTTGCCCAAGGCTTGTTCAATACATTGCAACATGTCTTCTTCGGTAAGACTTTTTAGAACATAGGTACGGACCCTTGAAAGCAATGCGTTATTGAGTTCAAAAGATGGGTTTTCTGTTGTCGCACCAATGAAGTAGATCGTGCCATCTTCAATATGGGGTAAAAATGCGTCTTGTTGTGCTTTGTTAAAACGATGCACTTCATCTACAAATAAAACTGTTCTTGAATCCCTACCTTGCCCCATATTTTGTCGCTGTATTTTGGCTTGTTCGATAGCTTGACGAATTTCTTTTACCCCCGATAACACTGCAGAGATGGGAATGAAATATGCATTTGAAGTGTTGGAAATAATTCGAGCCAGGGTAGTTTTGCCTGTGCCTGGCGGCCCCCAAAAGATCATGGAATGCAGTTTGCCTTGCTCGATAGCTTGTTGTAGTGGTTTGCCTTTGGCGAGCAAATGCTTTTGCCCGACAAACTCTTTTAAAATATTTGGGCGCATACGATCTGCCAGAGGACGATAGGCATCGGCCACTTGATCGAACAAATCTGGAGAGGGACTGAAGGATGGACTAGAGATAACGGGCACCAAATTTAAAGATAATTATTATCCATTAATTATAGTACTGTGGGCATCTGATTACCTCTTGTACTTTCAGCATTTAGAACACTAAATAACTTCGCTTCGTTCGCTATGACAGACAGATTCGTCACGGCGAGCAGACCTTAGGCTGCGTGGCAATCTAGGTTATTTTACTGAATGGCGTCGCTGCACACGAATTGACAAAAGATTACTCTGAAACAGTCGGATAACCTACAACATCCACGCCCTCTGGAAAGTTAAACGTGAATTTATCAGAGGGAAAAGTGACGTTGGTCTGAAGATTTACAAATTCAATGATGGTTCTTTGTGAAAAATAGTCATGCAGCTCCATTTTTCGAATACCCTTTTCATCCAGGCCAATTTGAATACGATGAAATTCTGTATCCTGAACAAGTGGGATGAGCTCTACCCATTCAAGGCCATCCCTGGTTGGAGCATCCATAATTTCAAAATCTTCATTTAGTGGCCGTATATTGGTCAGTAACATAATCGGCGCATTGCCTAATGCTTCATTCGCGGGCTTTGCTGTTGCCTGCAGTAGTTCTTCATCATAGATCCACAAGTATTCACCATCCGCAAGAATGAGTTGAGGGTAAGGTTGCGTATATTGCCAGCGAAACTTTCCAGGCTTTTCTAATGCAACCTCTCCGTTTGAATCTTGAATGACCTCGTCACTTTCATCAAATACCGTTTGAATAAACTGTCCTTCAAATGAGTCCACTTCAGAGATAAATTTATTCAACCACTGAATCGCTTCACTGCTGAATACTGGCATTGAAACTACCAACAGTCCAAACACCAGACTAAATATTAAAATTCTGTTCCAAATTCGTAACATTGAATTCTCCTGAAGCATAACTGTTAGACTACTGATGAGAGATATAATTCAGCCACAAAAATGACAAAAATTGCGGAATTAATTACCCAGAAACTATTAGCTTTGGAGAAAATTAAATTCGATGCAGTCAACGATTCACTGGAGGTGGCGCAATTACCTCGCGAGTACCGTTTGATTGCACTGCACTCACTACTCCACTGTTTTCCATTTCTTCTATCATGCGTGCGGAACGGTTATAACCAACTTTTAGACGTCGCTGTAAGTACGAGATTGAAGCCTTGCGCGTTTCAGTAACAATAGCAACCGCCTCATCATAAAGTGGATCCATATCATCATCTCGGCCTAGCGGTTCTAAACCAGGAATTCCACCACTGCCTGGATCTTGAGTAACCTCTTCCAAATATGCAGGCTCGCCTCTATGTTTTAAGAAGCCAACTACTTTATGCACTTCGTCAGTGGACACAAATGCACCATGAATACGCTCAGGCAAAGAAGTTCCTGGTGGCAAATACAACATGTCACCATGACCCAGTAATTGCTCCGCACCCATCTGATCTAAAATGGTTCGCGAATCTATTTTGGATGACACTTGGAATGCAATTCTTGTTGGTATATTGGCTTTAATCAAGCCCGTAATGACATCAACAGAAGGCCGTTGAGTAGCTAGAATTAAATGGATGCCAGCAGCACGTGCTTTTTGTGCAATTCTTGCAATCAGCTCTTCGACCTTTTTACCTACCACCATCATCATGTCCGCAAATTCATCCACGATGAGGACAATGTTAGGTAGTACACTTAGCTCTTCTTGCGTTACGACCCCCACTCCCTCTATTTGATCGGGATTTATGAGCGGATCCAGAATGGGTTCACCGTTTTCAATCGCTTGGTTTACTTTAGTGTTATAACCATAAATATTGCGCACGCCCAGTGCAGACATTAAGCAATAGCGTCGTTCCATTTCTGCGACACACCAGCGTAATGCATTAGAGGCCTTTTTCATATCAGTGACGACTGGTACCAACAAGTGTGGAATGCCTTCGTAGACCGCAAGTTCTAACATCTTGGGATCAATTAGAATCAGGCGCACTTCTTGCGGGGTTGCTTTGTATAAAAGACTTAGCAGCATTGCATTCAACGCTACCGACTTACCGGCCCCCGTAGTACCCGCTACGAGTAAATGCGGCATTTTGGCTAAATCAGCAACGATCGGTCGACCGTTAATGTCTTTCCCTAAAGCAAGGGTCAAGGGGGATCGAGCATCGTCATAAGTCTCGGATTGGATAATATCACTGAGAACCACAAGCTCTCGATGCTCGTTGGGTATTTCGATTCCAATGTTGGCTTTACCAGGAATAACTTCGACAACACGCACACTTATTACAGAAAGTGAACGCGCAATATCTTTTCCCAAATTAGAAACTTTGCTAACTTTTACTCCAGGAGCAAGTTGAACTTCAAAACGTGTAATAACTGGCCCAGGATGAACTTCCACCACTTGCGCATCTACACCAAAGTCGAGAAGTTTTATCTCAAGTTGACGCGACATCGCTTCCAATGCCTTATCTGAATAACCTTTAGAGGTATCGATTACTCTATCCAACATCGACAGTGGAGGCAGATCCGTTGCCGCAGCAGTATTAAACAACGGGATTTGGCGTTCGCGTTCTACACGCTCACTAGGTTCAATTTCTTTTATCGTAGGTTCTATTCTTGGTCGTTCACGATTTTGAATAATAACTTTTGTTTCACTTAGCGCTGCATTGCGTTCCAATTTGAATTGCTGCCCCATATACTCTTCTTTCAATACACAGATTTTATCCCACGCCCAGCTACTAAACTTAAGTGTGTACTTACCCGTAACATCTACAAGCCACAACCAAGAAAAACCAGAGAAAATCGTGATGCCGGCAAAAAATAAAGACAACAGCAATAATGTTGCGCCGACAAAGCCAAATACCGAAACAAAGCTGCTGCCGGTAAGCTCACCCAGAATACCGCCAGCAAAGCTCGGCATAAACCCCGGATGAAAGTGCAACGTCGCCAGTCCACAACCAGCTACTAAAGTCAGTACAAACCCAGCCCAACGTACGCCTAAGGTTTTATAGTCGATAGCATCATTTTCAAGCCTACCTTGGTAAATCAGCCAACCGCTATACGCGACCATCAAGGGCGCTAAATAAGCAAGATAACCAAATAAGAAGAAGAACAAATCGGCAAAGTAGGCTCCCGCCTTTCCGCCTAAGTTACTCACTAGATAATTGCTTCCGGTATGTGACCAGCCAGGATCGGCACGATCATAGGTAAGCAGTGCAAGCATGAGGTATACGCCCACTGCAACGAGGACGACCAACACACCTTCGCGCAATCCTTTGGGCGATGTGAGGTTATAATTAACGCCTGCTGATTTTTTAATAGTTGCCTGTCTCAATGTAATATTAATCCTTAGGTTTATATTCTAACTTATTGAATATTATAAAAGTAATAAATGCAAGTTTGCACGATATCTCAAATCATGCAACTCTCGTTGGGGCCAGACTTTGGTGAGACTTATTATTTGTGTGCTTGCGGAACCATAATGTTAGCCAAGCACTTTAATGTATATTGTTACCCGATCGACTGATATATGTCCAATCAATGTTGATTTAAGGCGGCGCACCCCTTGATTTACAACACCTCCCCCCTCATTTGTTACTATCTAGTTGCCTTTAGCATTTATAAAAGCAAACCTAAGATACTTAATCTTATTCTTTTAAAATCGATTCAACAAAGAAACATATTTAATTTATAGAAGGAATTTTTGATGGCTGATTCTCGACACTTTAAACTTCTGATTTTAGGATCGGGACCTGCAGGCTATACTGCGGGCGTATATGCAGCGCGGGCTAATTTAAATCCCACGATTATCTCAGGCCTAGAACAAGGCGGCCAACTCTCCACCACCACAGATGTCGATACCTGGCCAGGGGATGTCGAAGGATTGCAAGGTCCAGATCTTATGGATCGAATGCTAAAGCACGTCGAACGCTACAATACCGAGGTTATTTTTGACCATATTCACAGCGCAGACCTAGCTAAACGGCCCTTTGAGCTACATGGCGATTCAGGTACCTATACCAGTGATGCACTGATTATTGCGACCGGTGCCTCGGCACAATATCTAGGCCTTCCTTCTGAAGAAGCCTTTAAAGGCAAGGGCGTTTCAGCCTGTGCAACCTGTGATGGCTTTTTCTATAAAGGCAAAAAAGTTGCCGTGATTGGCGGCGGGAATACCGCGGTTGAAGAGGCGCTATATTTATCCAATATTGCGAGTGAAGTCACTTTAGTTCACCGACGTGATGCTCTGCGTAGTGACAAAATTCTACAAGACCAGCTATTTGAAAAAGAGAAAAATGGCAACGTCACCATAAAGTGGAATCATGTACTCGATGAGGTACTGGGCGATGACATGGGCGTGACCGGCATGCACATCAAAAGCACTCAGGATGAATCCACCGAAGACATGGATCACAGTGGAGTATTTATTGCCATTGGCCATACTCCGAATACTAAAATCTTTGCCGATCAGCTTGAAATGAATGGCGGTTATATCAAAGTAAAAAGCGGTCTACATGGTGAGGCGACTGCGGCCAGCATCCCAGGAGTTTTTGCTGCGGGCGATGTCATGGATCATGTCTATCGACAAGCTGTGACCTCAGCCGGCACAGGCTGCATGTCGGCACTAGATGCTGAGAAATATTTGGATAATCTTGCCAAAAGCTAACTTTTACAACGTGCAACCCCGTTGACCACTAAGAGCCATCTTCAAAGCAAAGTTGACCTTAATTATAACTTTAGTTTTATAAACTCGCTTATAGAGATTAAGCGCGCGGAGTGGAATGCATTATTGACCGATGACAATCCATTTCTACGTTATGAGTTTTTAGACGCTTTAGAACGTAACGATTGCTTAGGTGAAAAATTTGGCTGGTATCCACACCATCTCACTGCGCGCGATAGCGCCGGCATACTTGTTGCGGCCACTCCACTTTATATCAAAACTAATTCTTATGGTGAGTTTGTATTTGATTGGTCTTGGGCCTCTGCCTATGAACAAGCAGGACTTAGCTATTATCCAAAATTAATTTCATCGATTCCCTACACACCCGCCACCGGCAGACGCTTACTGATTTCTCCGAATCTAAGCTCTGAACTTAAAAATAGTATTGCACTTGATATGCTCCATGCCAGTATCGAAGAGGCAAAGCGCATAAAAGTGTCTGGACTGCATTGGTTATTTAATCAAGCAGATGAATGCAAATATTTCAAACAACAAAACTTAATGCTGCGCCTAGGTTGTCAATATCATTGGCATAATCAAAATTACGAATCATTTGATCACTTTCTAGAGAGTTTTATCTCACGGAAAAGAAAAAAAATTAAACGTGAACGAAGGTATGTGATTGAGCAAAATATAGAAATTAAACAGTTACATGGGAACGAGCTGGATGAAAGGCTATGGGAACAAGTTCATGCCTTCTATGCAAGCACATTCTATCGCAAAAGCGGCTTCCCGACGCTTAGCTTAGATTTTTTTAAAGCAGTTGGAACTACTATGGGCTCACAAATACTCTTAGTACTTGCCTTCAGTGAACAGCAGTTAGTCGCGTGTGCAATAAACTTTCGCAGTTCACATACGTTATATGGAAGGTTTTGGGGCTGTTTAAATGATTTCAATAGCTTGCATTTCGAAGCTTGCTATTACCAAGGCATTGAATATGCCATTAAAAATAAACTCACAACATTTGAACCTGGCGCGCAAGGCGAACACAAGATTAGCCGTGGATTTCTGCCCACCAAAACATGGTCTGCACACTGGATTGCAGATTCTCGTTTAGAACCTTCAATTAAAGACTTTTGTCGGCGAGAAGAAAAGTTTATGCACCAAGAGTGTGATGAATTAATGAAACTCTCACCCTATCGCTTAAATTAATATCTCAACACATCGAAATAAAACGTGGACATTACCTGGCTAGATCCATCTGATAATAGTGCAGTATTCCCCGATGTAGAAAATGCACTACAAGCCCCAGAGGGCCTCCTCGCAGCCGGTGGCGACTTGAGTGTGACACGTCTATTAAACGCTTATCGTCATGGAATCTTTCCCTGGTATGAAGCTGGCCAACCCATATTATGGTGGTCACCCAACCCTAGAGGCATTTTGTTCACAGAGAAATTTAGAATATCTACAAGCCTCAGAAAAACATTACGCAAACATAGCTGGACCATTACCTTTGACGGTGACTTCAGAAAAACGGTCTTGTCATGTGCTGCACCAAGAAGTTATGCGCGCGGCACATGGATTACCAGCGAAATGGCAGAAGCGTATACAGCTTTACACCGGCAAGGCTATGCACATTCCGTTGAACTATGGGACCCTCAAGAATGTTTAATCGGAGGCATCTATGGTGTCTTAATTGGGAGAATGTTTTATGGTGAGTCCATGTTTAGTTTTCAAACCAATGCTTCTAAAGTTGCATTAGTCTACTTAGCAACCCATTTACATCATTGGGGCTTGCCATTGCTAGATTGCCAACTCCCCTCTTCTCATTTAGAAAGTTTAGGTGCTGAAACGATTTCGAGAAATAATTATATAAATACGATGACGCCGTTAGCTTACCAAAAGTTACAAAATTTTAATTGGGAGTTAAATGAAGAAATAGATATCGTAAATTGGAAAGCGTAATTAATTTTTCCTTGCCCATGGGTCAACCGAAATTCCATCGATTGGTATTCCAGTCATTTTATCTATAACTAACGCCAAAGAATGATTTCTGCCCACCAAAGGTATAAATAGCAAGTCATCTATTTTGTTTGGATAAGATGCTAAGAACTTATCTACTTCCCTCTTATTATTTTCATCCATCTCAATAAGTTCAGATATGTTTTTTGCTTTATTTAATACTTTACTCACATTCGGCAAATACAGTTGGTAGAGCTCTGGCCTTCTTTCAATGTCTGGCGCACCGTCCATAACCGTTTCAAACATAATTTTCTGAGCTTCTTCTGCGTCTTGAGGTATATCAGTGAATACCATGATTGGACCTTTATTAGGTTTAACCCTTAGCATAGGATGTATAATTTTACTCGCATCGATTTCTTTTTCCCCGATAATTTCAAAACGATCTACTACAAATACAAGGTAGTATGGACGCGCGCCATAAATTACTGACGTTCCATAGGTCAAGGCCGTTAATTGAATCGCAGCGATAAGACACAAATCAAGGACCAAGCCTTTTTTACCTTTCTTATATAGAATGAGTGTCAGTAAGGGGCCCATGATCAGGTCAACACCGATCAGTATGCGTAGAACGGTCCAAGCTCCATTCGCTTCGAAAAATGGTTTGGGATACCAGAAAAAGAAAATAAGCACAAACACAATGCCTACAATTGTGGCACTGATCGCTAGAGAAATTGAAAAGGCTTTGATTTTATCCGCAGAAAGAAACATAGAAGGTTAATGATACAAAAAATAGTAGAAATAATTTTATGCATCTAGATCACTTATGCAACTATAAATATTACCAAATATTAGCCAATTATCGGGGAAATAGACTTGCTAATAAGCAAGTTAAGCTCATTTATAGAATTAGCCTGTAATCATCTTACACAGCGCATCAACATGCAAACAAATAATTGTAAATTATAAGTTATCTAAAATAGCTCGTTTTACAGAATCTAGTTGTGCGTCGTCGATATTGATCAATTCAGTGTTGCTCTGCTTAATGGCAATATCTGGATCTTTCAATCCATGCCCTGTCAGAGTGCACACCACGATACTACCATTTGGAATATTACCTTTTTCAATATCATGCAATGCTCCTGTTACAGAAGTTGCAGAAGCAGGTTCACAAAATATACCCTCCTTAGCGGACAACAACTTTTGTGTCGCAAGGATCTGTTCGTCCGAGAAAGAGTTAAACCAGCCCGTAGATTCTTTTACAGCTGCTTGTGCATAATCCCAACTTTGTGGATGACCAATGCGTATTGCGGTGGCTACGGTTTCAGGATTATCGATCGCCTTACCGTGCATAAAAGGAGCCGCTCCCGCTGCTTGATAGCCAAGCATCTTAGGTTTTGTGGTGGCTATTGGTGTACTAATGAATTGGCACTCTCCATTACAGAAGCCACACGCTTCTGTAACATTATGCCCATCGCTAGCGGCAAGTTCTGAATAACCCGTCCAATGTGCAGATATATTGCCCGCATTACCTACCGGTATACAATGAAAATCTGGTGCACGCCCTAATGCTTCTACAATTTCATATGCTGCAGTTTTTTGTCCCTGTAAACGATATGGATTAATCGAATTAACGATGCTTACAGGCGCTTCTTCTGCAACTTCTTTCACTAAACGCATCCCATCATCGAAATTACCACAAATTTGTATGATCGTTGCTCCATGCATCATCGCTTGTGCAAGTTTACCCATAGCAATCTTCCCATCTGGGATCAACACAAATGCTTTAATACCGGCTCTTGCAGCATAGGCTGCAGCAGATGCTGATGTATTACCGGTAGAAGCACAGATAATTGCACGACTTCCTTCTGACACCGCCTGAGTAACTGCAACCGTCATGCCACGATCTTTAAATGAACCGGTAGGATTCAGCCCTTCGAATTTTAGATAAAGTTTAATGTCTCGTTGATTTACTTGCTCTAAATTATTAGCTTGGACTAAGGGTGTATCCCCTTCACAAAGGCTGATAACTTTGCAATTTTCCGCTATAGGCAAAATAGAACGATAACGATCAATAAGACCGGTGTAATGTTTTTTATTCATGCTCTTATATTTATGTAAGTGTCTCTAGACGTATACGCATAATTTTATTGGTAACCGCTTCCAGTTTTTCTATTTCCGCGATGGCTTTATTCATATTTTGCTCAACAACTTCGTGTGTGAGAATAATGATCGGAACGCTAGCGATGTTTGTTTGTGGCTCTTTTTGAATAATGGCCTCAATACTAATATTGTGATTTGCAAAGATGTTTGTGACATCCGCTAATACTCCTGACCGGTCTTGCACATGGATACGCAAATAATAAACCGTAGATACGTCATCCATCGATAATATCGGAATATTGGACAATGCATCGGGTTGAAATGCCAAATGCGGTACACGATTCTCTGGATCTGAAGTTAAGGCCCGAACCACATCAACAAGATCAGCTACAACTGCAGAACCGGTTGGTTCTGCGCCGGCCCCCGCACCGTAATACAAGCTAGGACCTAAAGCATCAGCTTTAACTAAAACAGCATTCATCACTCCATCAACATTCGCAATCAAACGCCGATGAGGAATTAAAGTTGGATGTACTCTGAGTTCCAACCCATTCGCGGTGCGCTTAGCGATACCTAAACTTTTAATGCGGTAACCAAGTTCTGACGCATAGGCAACATCTGCACTAGTAATTTCAGTAATTCCTTCTGTATAGATTTTCTCAAATTGCAACGGCACACCAAATGCAATAGAAGCTAAAATAGTCAACTTATGGGCTGCGTCTATTCCTTCAATATCAAAAGTTGGATCTGCTTCTGCATAACCAAGCTGTTGTGCTTCTTTCAATACATCATCAAAGTCTCTTCCTTTGTCGCGCATTTCTGTCAGTATGAAATTACAGGTGCCATTGATAATTCCTGCAAGCCATTGAATAGAGTTCCCCGCCAAACCCTCACGAATCGCTTTAATAATTGGAATGCCGCCCGCCACAGCTGATTCAAAAGCAACCGTCACGCCTTTTTCTTGCGCACGTTGAAATATCTCATTGCCGTGTAATGCTATAAGAGCTTTGTTTGCCGTGATGATATGCTTACCATTGTCTATCGCCTTTAGCACAAGCTCGCGCGCTATACCAGTGCCACCAATAAGTTCTAAAACAATTTTAACATTAGGATCCGCTATAACTTTATTGTGATCTACGGTCAATGTGAAACCAGAAGTATCACAAGCACGTTGCTTTTTAATATCGCGAACACTTGCGATAGAAATTTTAATACCACGCCCTGCACGACGCGCAATCTCATCGGCATTACGAGACAATATATTAACCGTACCACTCCCCACGGTTCCTAAACCTAACATACCAACTTTTACGGCTTCTAACACTGTTTAACTCTTATGTAATTATGATTCATGCGTTTTTCAACATTCTCTTAATACTTCTAACGGCTTGTCGAGTTCGATGTTCGTTTTCGATCAAACTAAATCGCACATGCGTATCTCCGTACTTACCAAACCCAACTCCAGGTGAGACCGCTACATGCGCCTCTTCTATAATTTTTTTCGAGAAATCTAAAGAACCTAAGTCACGATAAGGCTCCGGTATTTTCGCCCATACGAACATTGTGGCAAGTGGCTTTTCTACTTGCCACCCTGCACTATTTAATCCATCACACAAAACATCCCGGCGACTCTTATACGTCGCACGTACTTCATCAATTATATCTTGCGGTCCCTCGAGCGCTGCAATCGCTGCCACTTGAATCGGCGTGAACATACCATAATCTAAGTATGATTTTATACGTGACAGTGCCGCCACTAATTCAGAATTGCCACACATAAAACCTACTCGCCAACCCGGCATATTATAGGTCTTTGACAAGGAGTAAAATTCAACCGCAATTTCCTTAGCGCCAGGTACTTGTAGAATCGAAGGTGCGATATACCCATCAAAGATGATTTCACCATAGGCAATATCATGCACGAGCCACATGCTATGTTCTTTACAGATTTCTACCAGTCGCGCTAAAAATGCTAGATCCACACATTGCGTGGTGGGGTTACAGGGAAAGTTTACAATCAACATTTTTGGCTTCGGCCAGGAATCTTGAATCGCTTTCTCCAATTCTGTGAAAAAATCAGAATCATCTGTGAGGGGCACATAGATAATATCAGCGCCTGCAATAACACATCCATATGGATGAATGGGGTAGGCAGGATTGGGCACTAATACCGCATCGCCAGGTCCTAGTGTAGCTAGAGTTAAATGAGCAAGCCCTTCTTTAGACCCAATAGTAACAATGGCTTCAGTTTCTGGATCGATTTCAACCTCAAATTTTCGCTTATACCAGTTAGCCACTGCTTGTCGTAATCGAGGGATGCCACACGAAAGTGAATAACGATGGGTATCATCACGCAATGCTGCCTCGGCTAGCTTTTCCACAACATGCCTAGGTGGAGGTCGATCTGGATTACCCATGCCAAAATCAACAATATCCTCGCCCTTTGCTCGCGCATTGGCTTTAAGTTCGTTTACGATATTAAATACGTAGGGCGGGAGCCGTGAAATTCTTGCAAAATCTTCCATTAAGTTATTCTATCCTGACAAGCGCAAAGTATAATACGCGATTCAATATTAACTGCCTAACCAATTTACACTTATACGCCCAATGAACCAGATGAGCTTAACTCAAGATTTTACAGAAGCCAGCTTCATGATCACAGGTTTTCAACCAGGTTGCGTGATGATTAATAATAAAGCTTACTCTCAAAGTCTAGTAGTCAGTTCAGATAAGCTCATGATTCCCTGGAAGGTTACCCATGTGGATCAACTAAATGAAAATAATCTTGCCGCAATATTTAAGGCGCAACCGGAAATCGTTTTGATAGGCACTGGAGATCAATT
>JAPUHH010000165.1 GCA_027297825.1 Gammaproteobacteria bacterium | reverse complement strand
CCAAATGGCCGTGACGTTAATCGCGCCAATTGCGATGGAAGAAGGGCTGCGCTTTGCGATTCGTGAAGGCGGTCGTACGGTGGGTGCGGGCGTGGTCGCGAAGATTATTGAATAAAGAGCCTGCGTTACACTTGAGATCAGAGATTATCGTTAGGATTGATAAGTACCAATAATATTTTGGTGGGTATGAAAAATAGTTTCAAACTATCCCTAAAATCACGCTATACTTTTGGGTTCGGCGATTGTAAGGTACCGCCGGTTTTAGGCCAGTAGCTCAATTGGCAGAGCGGCGGTCTCCAAAACCGCAGGTTGGGGGTTCAATTCCCTCCTGGCCTGCCAAGTTGAGCAATATCACGGGCCACGTCTACAAGTAGAAATATTAATATTATGACAGGAAAAGCTGAAGCTACTGCAAGCGGCATGGATGTCTTTAAGCTGGCAGTCTCCGTCGCAATGCTGATTGCGGGCGTAATTGCATTCTATATGTTTGCGGCATATCCGTTGTTGTATCGCGTGTTAGGGATCGTGGCTGCAGTAATCGTGGCTGCTATTGTGGCGTTAACCACGTCGCGTGGGCGCAATCTTGCAAGCTTTATGCAAGACGCGCGTACCGAGGTACGCAAAATGGTTTGGCCTACTAGAGCGGAAACCGTGCAAACAACACTAGTAGTATTTGTTGTTGTGCTGATTTTAGCGGTGTTTTTGTGGGTCATTGATCGCATATTAACCACCTTAATACAGTTTGTAATTAACTAAGAGTTTATAAATGTCTATGCATTGGTATGTCGTGCATGCGTACTCTGGGTATGAGCACCAAGTAAAACGCTCAATACTAGAACGTATCGAAAGATATGGTATGCAAGATAAGTTTGACGAAATCTTGGTGCCGGTCGAAGAAGTTGTCGAGATGCGTGAGGGGCAAAAACGCCGTAGTGAAAGAAAGTTTTTCCCTGGGTACGTGTTAGTAAAAATGACAATGGATGATGATAGTTGGCATCTTGTAAACGACTGTCCAAAAGTACTTGGATTTATTGGCGGCTCTTCTGATAAGCCCGCACCAATCTCTGAGCAAGAAGCGCAGAACATATTGCAGCGTATGCAAGAGGGTGTGGATCAGCCTAAGCCCAAAGTGCTATTTGAGCCGGGTGAGGTAGTGCGTGTTACGGATGGGCCGTTTAATGATTTCAATGGCATAGTTGAAGAAGTGAACTATGAGAAAAGTCGAATGTTGGTTGCAGTGCAAATATTTGGGCGCTCAACACCAGTAGAGCTTGGATTTGGCCAGGTTGAGAAAGGCTAATAATTTTTTTGATGGAATAAAATAGACATGGCTAAAAAAGTAGAAGCATATATAAAACTACAAGTTCCTGCGGCGGAAGCAAATCCTAGCCCGCCAGTTGGTCCAGCGCTTGGTCAGCACGGTGTGAATATTATGGAATTTTGTAAGGCTTTTAATGCGCAGACACAAAGTTTGGAAAAAGGCTTGCCGACTCCCGTAGTGATGACTGTTTATAATGATCGCAGTTTCACTTTTATAACTAAAACTCCGCCTGCGTCTATTTTATTAAAAAAAGCAGCTGGCTTGAGTAAAGGCAGTGGTCGACCCAATACAGAAAAAGTGGGTAAAGTGAATCGCGCGCAGTTAGAAGAAATTGCTAAAACAAAAATGCCGGATATCACAGCTGCGGATATGGATGCAGCGGTACGTACGATTGCAGGCAGTGCACGTAGCATAGGTATAGAGGTTGAAGGAGTATAACTATGGCAAAGTTAGGTAAAAAATTACGCGCAGCACACGGAAAAATTGATGCAAGCAAAACTTACACTCCTGCGGAAGCTTTGCAGTTAGTTAAGGATTGTGCTTCGGCTAAATTTAAAGAATCCGTCGATGTTTGTGTCAACCTCGGCGTTGATCCTAAAAAATCTGATCAGGTGGTGCGCGGCGCAACAGTACTTCCAAATGGGATCGGCAAAACCATTCGAGTTGCAGTTTTTGCGGATGGGGATCAGGCTGAAGCGGCTAAATCCGCAGGTGCCGACCTGGTAGGCTTGGATGATTTGGCCGAGCAGGTTAAGAAAGGTGAAATGGATTTTGATGTGGCGATTGCCACGCCTGATTCAATGCGTGTGGTAGGGCAGTTGGGCCAGATTTTAGGCCCGCGTGGATTGATGCCAAATCCTAAAGTCGGCACGGTTACCGCTGACGTTGCGGGTGCGGTGAAAAATGCAAAAGCAGGGCAGGTGCGTTTCAGAACAGATAAAGGCGGACTTATTCATTGTTCGATAGGTAGGGTTGAATTTGAAACGACATCGCTAGAAGAAAATCTCCAAGCATTAGTGACGGACTTGGTGAAAGCGAAGCCAGCTTCGGCTAAAGGTATTTATATTAAGAAAGTTACGGTTTCATCTACGATGGGTGTGGGTATAAGTGTAGATCAAACCGCATTGGTATAAGAAATTTTCAAATAGAAGTTACTAATTTAATTATTGACTTTTATTTATTATGAAATTGGGAATTGTTTGTTTTTTTAACAAGCAATCGTCCAAGACCGTAGGTGCAACAGTGGTTCATTCTGGTGTTGCTTAATGAAGGAGACTTGGCCTACGCAGACTGTGTAACCCAAATCAGGATGTTCCTGAGTTGGTTTCACTGTATAGGGGATATATTTGCTGCATGGCGAATGTATCGTTGTATGTGACACCTAGTGTGTAGTGATAACTCAGAGGACCCAACTGTGGCCTTAAGACTTGAAGACAAAAAGGCGATCGTTTCCCAAGTAATGCAAATTGCTACGGATGCGCCATCTGCTATCGCAGCCGAGTATCGCGGACTTTCTGTAAGTGAATTAACTGAATTTCGTGCTAAAGCGCGTGAGCAAGGAGTCTACGTAAAAGTAGTTAAAAACACTCTTGCTAAATTAGCTTTAGAAGGCACTCCCTATGAGTGCATGCGCGAGGGTTTGGTCGGTCCGCTTATGTTGGCATTTTCGCAAGAAGATCCAGGTTCTGCGGCCCGCTTAATCAAAGGCTTTGCTAAAGATAATAAATTACTCGTCGTAAAGATGATCTCTATCGGTGGTGAGCTTCTAGAAGCTTCCGAGCTAGCTAAGTTAGCGAGTCTGCCAACCAAGGATCAAGGGATTAGTCTGGTGATGGCCGTTATGAAAGCACCGATTGAAAAATTAGTGCGCACATTGGCTGAGCCCCACGCGAAAATGGTTAGAACCGTTGCGGCGGTACGCGATCAAAAGCAAGCGACAGGCTAATGGGCATAAGCTTAGCGAGGCTATTTCAGCTATGCGGGCTAACACAATTTTAGGTTTAACAGAATTTGGGCATTAGATTTTTATTAGGAGTTTAAAATGGCTGTATCGAAAGAAGATATTTTAGAAACAATCTCAGCAATGAGTGTAATGGAAGTGGTTGATTTAATTTCTGCCATGGAAGAAAAGTTTGGCGTTTCAGCGGCAGCAGCCGTAGCGGCGGCGCCTGCAGCAGCGGGTGATGGTGAAGCAGCGGTAGAGAAAGACGAGTTTGATGTGGTAATGAGTAGCTTTGGGCCTAGCAAAGTTGCCGTTATTAAAGTTGTACGAGCAATCACCGGACTTTGTTTGAAAGAAGCAAAAGATATGGTTGAGGGTGTGCCTTCAACTATTAAAGAAGCGGCAACTAAAGACGAAGCTGAAGATATCAAGAAGCAATTAGAAGAAGCAGGCGCAGCAGTAGAGCTCAAATAGTTGCTACGCAATTTAGATTTTACTACTGGTGTACAGCGTTCGTGAACGCTGCGGGCTTTTTTATGCATGTGCATTTTGACAATGGGGTAACCTCCTATGGCGTATAGCTATACTGACAAAAAACGAATTCGCAAAAATTTTGGCAAACGGCCTGAAATTTTGCCGATACCATTCATGTTGGAGATTCAATTAGGGTCTTATCGACGTTTTTTGCAATCCGATAAGACAGCGAAAAATCGTAAAGAAGTGGGTTTGCATGGTGCGTTTAACACAATTTTTCCAATTGTTAGTTATTCGGGCTTTGTGGAGCTGCAATACGTTAGTTATCGTTTAGAGCACCCGCCATTTGAAGTCAAAGAATGTCAGCTTCGCGGACTTACTTACCATGCTCCACTTAAAGTGCTGTTGCGCCTGGTTATCTATGATAAAGAAGCTCCCGCAGGCACAAGAAAAGTCAAAGATGTAAAAGAGCAAGAAGTTTACATGGGTGAGTTACCGCTCATGACGGATACGGGCGCATTTGTGATTAAAGGAACAGAGCGTGTGATTGTTTCGCAGTTGCATCGTTCGCCAGGTGTGTTCTTTGATCACGACAAAGGCAAGACGCACTCATCCGGCAAGTTGCTTTATTCCGCAAGAGTTATTCCTTACCGTGGCTCATGGTTAGA
>JAPUHH010000164.1 GCA_027297825.1 Gammaproteobacteria bacterium | reverse complement strand
GGGCTGAGCTTGGCACTCAATAAGTGCTCGGGCGCACCACTGAAATCGATAGTAATACACTGCGTATTGAGATTCGCGGCGGCGACGCGCCCCGTACCATCGCTGCCATTCTCGTTCGTGATTTTCTCGGCGAGCCCGGGATAGGGATGGCTGCCAACAATGACGAAAGGCCGCACATGGTCGGGTCCATAAAATTGAGTCGTCCCGGCAAGAGACCCTGGCTCTATGAGTAGGTCTGCTTCCGCCAGTTCCCACTGAAAACGCGACCCCAGTTCCAGTGCATAGAGCATTTCTTCACCCGTTTCAAATCCCGTGCGCCATCCCTTCGCGATACGCCCCAGCATGGAGCGTCCTATATGGGCTAACTTGGAACCGAAATTGGCAGGCGCTAACATGAGCAAGTTTTTCACGGGGCAAGGGCGGTTGGCGTAGTTTGTTGCGATCCAGCGCCTCGCCACAAGTCCGCCTGTGCTGTGGACAATAATATCGAATTCCTTACCGAGATGATCGCGGGCCGTTTTCGGTCGTGCCATCTTCGCTCGTACGACTTCTTCCATGCGTTTGGCAACGTCGTCTATGTTTACATCGTCTCGTAATGATATGTAGTCGCCCAGGAAGATTGGCACAGCCTGGTAACCATGATTTTTCAGAAATTTTACCAGGGGGCGAAAAGAGTCCGAGTTGTCACTCCATCCGTGAAGAATAGCTACATAGCGGGACATGATATTCTCCAAAGGAAGAGATGTGTAGTGAGAATAAAAGACCTTTCCTTGAAAGTCTACTACGTGATTTAGCCCAATCTTCTCAGATTTAGAAATTAGACCTAAGACGCTATAATCTAGTCAAGTTATGGTTGGTCAGTCTGTGTCTGGTCGAAAGTTACCCCCACCACTAACTTAAAAGGCCATTCACTAATACCACCCTTTTCAGATGTGTCCGTAAAATGTGGGTAAAACCCGTGCAGAAGCTCAAGAATTTAATGGAGATTGTTAAGTCGGCAGAAGGGGAAAACGTGAAAATTAATCGTCTCGTTGAGGATATTGGAAGCCTAGGAGGCACAACCATGAAACTATTAAGTGCCCTCGCATAGAAAATACCAAAAGAAGAGACATATTTGATGTTTAATAGGTATCGGGATTCTCGAAATTACGGGCACGAGTTAAAGTTAAACCGGTAGTAAAGTCGCAATCAACTTGTAATTCAAATAAAAACTAGCCAGCTGTGGCTATTTTAGCGGTTTTTGATATGAGCTCTACGACCGCCTTGACTGCTTCCGTGTCGACCTTGTGCTTGATGAGTTTTCCATTCTTAAAATTCAGTTCAAGTTCTGAAGAAATCATGAACAGGGTGAGATTAACCATCAAACCAACAGCGATAACCGTACCAATACCAATAGCCATGGAATCATCATTTTGAACTTCTTCCCAAGCATCAGCAATAACAGCGGACAATCCCTCATCATTTGAAATGGATTCTAAAATATTTCGTGAAAGCTCGACCGAAGTGCTCGCATCAAATTTAGTTTTAAGTTGATCATCACTTAAACCGAGCAAGGTCTTGCCATCATCGTCGCCCCGAGAGTTCTTTTCGACAGTGTCATAATCCACGGCACTGAAAATGCGATCGTGAATATTTCTAGCCATTTTAATGGCCTGATTATCATTAAGGTTTATTACTATATCTTGCGCGGTTGTCATTTAACCCTCCTTTTTTAATAGATTTAACGCCAATCACCTGAAAGGCTGAAGGCGGACCATTGATGTCTATTATCAATGTCAGAACTTTGTTGCAATTCATGAATCGTGTTTTGGAACGCCTTTGCCTTTGTTTGCTTCTCACCAAGCCAGAAATGATAAAAGCGATCAAAAAAATCGGCCGCCTGTCGCGCGCTTATATACCAGTGGCTGGTCAACATACTACGCGCACCAGCATTTACAAGCGCCCAATCGAGACCAAGTGCATCACCCCCCAGGCCTTCACGCGATAATCCGCTGACGCATGCCATTAGCGAGACATGACTGTTGTGCAAGTCAAGATCACTATCGACAATCTTTTGCGGTGTTAACACGCAAGTTAGGTCACCGTTGGCGATTTTATCCTGGTCCGGTAATTGGTCCCCATCACTGATCACTAGTCCCGATCCGGTAAAGGGATTGTTGGTGCCTATTTCGCTTACGCCGTGGGTTGAAAAATGTAAAATGGCTTGCGGTAGGTTGTAATTATTTAAAGTGCTAAGACTTACCTGCTGATCTTTTAGTACCTGAACCTCCAGGAATTCTGACAACATTGTGGCCGGGCGATTAATACTTTCTTCAAAATCAGGCCAGTTCGCGCTCTCTGTATCTTGTATCGTGGGGACAACAAAAACTTCCGCATGGTTCGGATTAACTGGGGCCTCTTCCAGTAGCGTTTCTAACTGCGCCGCATTGTGGATTCGTGAAAATGAAAAGCTGTCGATAAGCAATCCATCTTCAAATGGCAAATAGTGCAGTGGTAAATTGTTAAGTTGCTCGTCAGCCGTGTAACAAATATGGTCTCCTTCTTGTAATACACCACGATCGTTAAGGTCACTAATAAGGCTGGCTAGTGGCGCCATCACAATCGAAGCATTGGGGATTTTACTCCCACGAAAACCAGGCTGATTCCATCGGCCTGGGTCAAGATTGGCAAGCGCACTATCTAGTAATTTCTCGTCAATGCTCACTGGATTCGTACCATACGTTTCACCATCCTTACATATCATCACCATATAAATGATGGCCTTACTATCGTAACGATCGAGATAAAAACTCAGATAGTTAAACTGATGCGCCTGGGTTAATGATTTTAAGTTTGAAACCGCTCCATAAACATCGGCATCCGGGACTGGCTTATCTTGTTTGAGCGTTAGAATATCCGCGATGGCGCGACCTTTAGAGGCTTCAATCGATTCTAGCAATTCAAAATAGCGGCCGGATTTTGATAATCTTTCGCACAGCACATTAAATAGTTGAGGGTAGGTTGAAAATGCACCTCCTCGCTTGATGGGGTCTGTAATTCCTGCACGTTGTGCTTCGAGAAAGGTTCGTAATTCAATCAATGCATCCGCAGCTTCCGAACTGCAATCCAGACGGCTATGACATAGATATATCCCCCAAATGGCGTCAGTAAGGAGCTCTTTGCTATTGTTGGTTTTTGCCCAATCATAAACCTCCTTTAGCCTAGACAGACTGTCTTGTATTTGATCTTGTGTTGCCGGCACAGGTGAACCAGGATGGAAAATGGAGGTGGCCTCACGACTTATTTTGCGCATGGTTAACTCGGAATCAGCTGTACCTCCCTTGGTTAGCATATCTTCGCCGCTGTCGAGGATGTTCAGTAGCCTTTCATAGTGGTCTATTTTATTTGGATCTAGCGAATAGTGCTTGTCTTCATCAGCTAGTGCGTGTTTGAGCTGCTCAAAAATTTCCTGGTTTTCACCCAAAACAGAAGTATCAGTAACATTGAGGGCATCAAGCATTGTTTTACGTAAGGAGGTCGATTCGGCTTTAGCCTCAATAGTCGTCACGTCACCAGTCAACGCTTGAATTCGCTCAAGCAGTCTCGCTTTGCCGATCTGTGATCCCGGGCTAAGTGTGCAATCAAGAGCGTCAAGCAATGCATAACTTTCATCAATGTTGTTAAGGTTAAATAACGCATTGGCCTTTGCCACTGCGAGCGAGGGATAATTTTCCATCTCACCCATATCTTTGTAGATCGGGAGATACGTATCAGCAACTGCGATTAATTCTTCTGAGCGGCCGAGATAGTTCAATGCATTCAAATGTTGGCTAGCTAAGTTACTCAATGTCGTAGGGAAAAATCCACCGTGATCATCTCGATCGTTGTAAATTTCGAAAGCTAATTGATGAGCAGCTTCAGCCAGTTTTGCGCCATACTCTGGATCTTTTCCTTCACAGTACTCCATGATCATACTGGTCAAGCCTAAAATCAGATTCGATCGATTCCCGGATTCCGCCATACTCAATGTAATGTCTTTGAAACTGCTTGGCGGAGCATTTTCGATCAAAGATCTAATCTGATCGAGTGAGCCCGATTTGAGAATCGAATAGATATCTTGAGTCTGCATAACTAATTCCACTTCAATTTAGCTTTTTTATGCCGCCCTAGCGTAATACTTGTAATTTCTAGATTAGACAGTCCGTTGATAGCTTAGGTTTATCATATTGCTTCCAGTTCAAAAAATCCCCATCGCGCCCAGTTGAGTATTGACTTGCTCATCAATTCTATTTTGCTCAAGTGCATTGTGCATCATGGCCATTGATCCACCGGCGAAAAGAGAACCCACGCCAGCGGCGCTGAGCAAATTATTCAACGTATCCTGAATATAAATTGATTGATAGGTCTGATTTGCCACTTGATCCAATTGGTTTGCAATCGGGGGACCTAGTAGATATGCCATAAAATGGTTTTGGTCTTCAAGATCATTATTAATGCCGGGCATCAGAACTTGGTTAGTTGACGGAATGTTGGAATTGGCCACTAGTTGCATGAGTTTCATTGACAGATAGGCGTCATCGCAAATACCGGCGATGCCAAGGTGGTAAGGAACATAATCATATTCCTCGCTCCAGTAGTTTAATGCCGCATCAAATATCGGCTGGAACATTGGCAGGCAATTAGCCGCTAATAACGCTGCGTATACCTGATCCATCAATTTCACAGAGTTATGTAAATAATTAGCCGTAAAATCAAATACTTCCTGTGCCTGGGTCTGATCCAGCTTGGTCCTGATCACGTCGAAGTAAGCATGGGTGTTTTTTTCTTCCGCGAGCTTCCTCTCTATCATGTTGCGTACATCATTAGAGTTCATATCTGTACCCTCCATAATGGTTAACTAGACTATTGGAAATTGAAACTCATTTCCCTTTAGCCACTAGTTTTCTAGATGCCTTCGTTTTACCTG
>JAPUHH010000163.1 GCA_027297825.1 Gammaproteobacteria bacterium | reverse complement strand
AGAAAATATTGGCATAAGTTCCAATGCCTCAATGGGTCGAAGCAATGATCACTATCTAGGTAATGCTCGCTACTCTCTAAAGATTCTTGCGAGCCAATAGTCGAAACTGAGGTATCTTCCCGCACCGATGAAAAAAAGCACCATTAACATAATGAAATAGGTCACAGAGAATTCAATGCCATTGTTAAGCACAACAAAATTTCCTTTCTCGGTAATCCAATTATAGTCGCCATGTTTTTTCAATAATGATTTTGCCGCGCTCACACGGTTACCTACTTCTTCACTATTTTCCAAGCTGCGTTTAGCCGCAGAGATTCCCAGTGATGCAAGTGGTTTTGCAGTACTTGTTTCTGGATTGCCCGGTGCAATGGCAAACCAGCCGTGATCCAAATGCACCGCAAACGCGGCTACTAGCATGGTAACCATCAATGGAATGGTAAACCAACGAACTGCGAATCCTATTAGCAATGCAATACCACCAAACAGTTCGGCTGATGCAGCCATATAAGCCATAATGGTAGGAAATGGAAGACCAAGCCCCCAATCAGAATTTCCAAACCAGCTGGCAATATCTTCAATATTCATAAATTTATGTAAGCCAACTGCAATAAAGATGGGTGCTAAATACAAGCGCAATGCAAGTGGGCCAAGAAAATCGATTCCTCGGAATTTATCTAAAATATTCTGTAATGTATTTGCTGTGGTGATGACTGCTGACATGAGGAGTCTCCTAGTTGCTAATGACGTGGCGTCAAAAATTTTTATGTTGGATTTGAATCTGGATATAGTTCATTTAAAGGTACGGACTTACCATCCGGTCGCACCATGCGCGCATGAAAGCGTCGCAATTGTCGTGGTTCATGCACACCACAAGAATGTGCAATCACGCCTACTTCGTGGACCATGTTTTGAGCATAATTTTTTACACGCTCTGCTTTTATTGTCGGATCTAAGCCAGCTTGAAGTTTTTTGTCGTGCGTAGTTATACCGGTTGGGCAAGTGTTCTTATTGCATTGCAAGGCTTGGATACAGCCCAAAGAAAACATAAAGCCACGTGCTGAGACCACAAATTCAGCGCCTACCGCAAAGGCCCAAGCCACTTCTGCAGGGGTTATTAATTTCCCCGAGACAATGATCTTGATGCGGTCACGTAATCCATGAGTTTTTAACCGATCAACGACCAATGGAAGACTTTCTTTAATGGGTAAACCCATGTAGTCCATTAGGCTCATGGGTGCGGCACCCGTGCCACCATCGGCGCTGTCCACAGTAATGAAATCAGGTGCATGTTCAATTCCGCGTTTTTTTATGGCATCAAAGAGATTGTCAATCCAACCATAAGCACCAATTACGGCTTTAAAACCCGTTGGCTTGCCGGTGACATTGCGAATACGTTCAATCTGATCAAGTAATTCATCTACTGAATCAATTTCTGGATGCCGGTTAGGACTGATGGAGTCGCTTCCAGCAGGGATGCCGCGAATCTGTGCAATTTCTGCTGTGACCTTCCCGCCAGGTAATATGCCACCTTTCCCCGGTTTTGCGCCTTGGCTTAATTTAAGCTCAAACATCTTTATTTGTTCGTGTGCTGCGACCTCACGTAATTTATCATTGCTTAGATTTCCTTCTGCATCACGAACCCCGTATTTAGCAGTACCTATTTGAAACACAATGTCGGCTCCACCTTCTAAATGATAAGGAGATAACCCACCCTCGCCCGTATTCATCCAACAGCCTGCCATCCGTGCACCATTAGAGAGTGCTAGCACTGCCGGTTTAGAAATGGCACCAAAGCTCATGCCCGAGATATTAAAAATCGAATTGGTAGTGTAAGGGTGTGTTGTGTAAGGACCGATTGTCACGTCGCTTGTGGGAGCTGCATCTTCAGTTAAGGTTGGGAAAGGGCAGTTTACGAACAATACGGTTCCTGACGGGCGCAAATCTCGCGTTGAACCAAACGCAACGGTATTGTCGATATTTTTTGCTGCGCGGTAAGCCCATGATCGTTCCGCACGGTTAAAAGGTAACTCTTCACGATCCATGGCAAAAAAGTACTGCCGGAAAAACTCGCCTAAATCTTCAAAGTAATAACGAAAGCGGCCGATGACAGGAAAGTTATGCCGAATTGCTTGAGCGCGCTGAGATTTGTCAATGATGTACAACACACCAACTAATAAAATTAGAATACCGATTGCAAAAACGAATAGTAAGACCGCGATCTCAAGAAATCGTATTAAAAAAACAGGTAATTCTGCCGTCATTGGGTTCCCTTGTAAGTTATTATTAACTTTGCGTATGGGATAGATGAACGGGAAACTGCGCAAATTATTTCAATGTATTATCGCGCATGTAGACAACACAATAAACAAATTAAGTGGTTTTCTATCAATGGATTTGAGCTTTCTAATTTAGAAAATACTTATATGCATTACAAAATTTGGGCGCATTTAAATGAGGCGGAGTACACTTTGTGTGGTTGTAAGAAAAACTCAATATTTTGGTCTACTTGTTCAAACTATAAAAAATAAGAGAATAAGCGCTATAGAAAATTTAAATAATAAAATTATTAGGGGACTAAGATGAAAGCGTCAGATCTTTTCGTAAAATGTTTAGAAGAAGAAGGTATTGAATACATATTTGGCGTTCCAGGCGAAGAGAATGCCGACTTTATGATCTCGCTTGAAGACTCTGGCAAGATCAAATTTATACTTACCCGCCATGAGCAAGGTGCAGCATTCATGGCCGAAGTTTATGGTCGCTTAACTGGTAACCCTGCAGGGTGTTTGGGCACACTGGGCCCCGGCGCCACGAATTTAATTACGGGTGTTGCCGATTCGAATATGGATCGTGCACCGATGTTGGTGTTAACCGGTCAGGGCTCCACTCTACGTTTGCATAAAGAATCTCATCAAATCATGGATGTGGTGAAGATGTTTGAGCCGGTTACTAAATGGGCGACCTCCGTTCTGCATCCTAATACCATACCCGAAATCATTCGCAAGGCGGTGCGAATTGCGCGTTCTGAAAAACCTGGTGCGGTGCTAATCGAATTACCTGAAAACATTGCTAAAGAATCTAGCGATATTAATCCAATTAAACCGCAGCGCTATATGCGATCAGTGCCTGATGAAGCAGTGATTGATAATGCATTTGAAATCATTGCGTCAAGTAGTCGCCCCATTATTCTTGCTGGTAACGGTATTGTGCGTACGGGCGCCAGTCAACAGCTGCGCAAGTTTAGTAAACGTACAAATATAGGCGTAATGAGCACCTTCATGGCAAAGGGCTGTGTCGATAAAGATTCTGAACACTGCTTATTTACTATTGGCCTTGGAAGTCGTGATCGAATGTCATTTCTAATTGACGAAGCAGACGTTGTCATCACGCTTGGCTTTGACATGGTGGAGTATCATCCAAGTTTGTGGAATCCAAACAGCGATAAAAAAATAATTCATGCAGATTTTTTGCCCGCTGAAATCGATCAAAATTATCATCCGCAAATTGAATTGATTGGTGATCTTGCTCATACACTTGAGGCATTAAACGCGCGCGCCAAAGATAGGGTTAAATTTTATTACGACCTTACGAGACAAAATAAAATACGCCAAGATATGATAGAGGATCTTGCGGAACATAAAGATGATGACACTAAAGGTAGTATTCGACCACAAAAAGCATTGTGGGATGCGCGCCAAGTTCTAGGGCCGAATGACATTTTGTTATCCGACGTGGGCGCGCACAAGATGTGGATCGCGCGATATTACCATTGTCATGAACCGAATACCTGTTTGATCCCTAACGGATTTTGTTCTATGGGCTTTTCATTGCCGGGCGCGATTGCCGCTAACTTGGTATATCCAGGCCGACGTGTTTTAGGCATTGCGGGAGACGCAGGGTTTTTGATGAATGTGCAGGAGATGGAAACTGCTAAACGACTCAATAGCAATATCGTGATGATGGTTTGGGAAGATAAGCAATATGGATTGATTGCCTGGAAACAGCAAAGTGAATTCGGGAAACATACGGATTTATCCTTTGATAACCCAGATTGGGAAATGCTGGCTAATTCATTCGGCTGGAACGGTTATTTTGTAAACGATAGTAAAGACTTGCTGAGCACTTTAGAGAATGCATTTAATGATGGTGCGCCGAGTCTCGTGGTGGTGCCGATCGATTACCGTGAGAATATGTTACTTACCAAGCGCCTCGGTGAATTGACCCTTAACATGTAGTGCAAAAAAATGAAAAATAAAAAATATTCATTAATGTTGCATGAAGCGTTACCACCCGCAGGGCTACTTGAAGTGGTAGCACCTTATGACCGCTCCGTAATTGCAGGAGTGGAAACGGCAAATGCTGATCACGTAGATCAAGCTTTGAATGTTGCGTACTCGTTGTACCGCAATAAAGATACTTGGCTTGCCGTACATAAACGCATCGAAATTCTCGAAGCTACAGCTCGAATCATGACCGATGAACAAGAGCACCTAGCAGTAGAAGCAGCGCGTGAAGGAGGGAAACCTCTAGTTGATTCCAAAGTAGAAGTCACCCGTGCAATTGATGGCATACATTTATGCATTGAAACATTAAAATCACATCAAGGTGGAGTGGTATCGATGGGGTTATCTGCAGCATCGACAAACAGGCTGGCGGTTACGCAAAAAGAGCCGATTGGTGTGGTGATCGCGGTGAGTGCCTTTAATCACCCACTAAATTTAATTGTGCATCAAGTGGCGGCTGCGGTTGCCGTAGGTTGCCCTGTAATTGTTAAACCTGCAGAAGATACTCCACTGTCATGTTTGCACTTTGTAGGTATCTTGCGGCGTGCTGGCTTACCTAGCGAATGGTGCCAAGCCATTCTTCCAGAAAGTATTGCGGTTGCAGAAAAATTGGTCACAGATGAGCGCGTTGGGTTTTATACATATATAGGTAGTGCAAAAGTGGGCTGGATGCTGCGCTCTAAACTTGCTCCAGGAGTGCGTTGTGCTTTAGAACATGGCGGTGCAGCGCCGGCAATCTTAGCGCAAGATACCGATGTAGATAATGCAGTACTCAAATTAGGCAAAGGCGGGTTTTATCATGCCGGTCAGGTGTGTGTTTCTGTGCAGCGCGTGTTTGCACATAAGCAAATCACGAATTCTTTTATAGAAAAACTTGCAGCCTATGCAAAGCAACTGCGCATCGGCGACCCCACCGTTGCTGACACCGATGTGGGACCTTTAATTCGTCCAGCAGAAGTAGAACGAATTCATAGTTGGGTAAATGAAGCTAAAGCCGAAGGCGGCGTGTGTGTGACGGGAGGAAGTGCAAGCAGTGAAACCTGTTACGAGTGTACGGTGTTGGCACGGCCATCACTCAATAGCAAAGTAAGCACTACAGAAATTTTTGGCCCCGTCATATGTGTGTATGAATATGATGATTTGGATTGGGCAATTGAGCAAGCCAATGCGCTTCCATTTTCTTTTCAAGCCTCTGTGTTTACCAACGACATCAATACAGCCATGCGAGTGTACAAACGCATAGACGCATCGGCAGTAATGCTAAATGATCACACCGCGTTTCGTGTTGATGGCATGCCATTTGCTGGACTAAAACAATCTGGATTAGGAGTAGGAGGCATTCCCTATACTATGGAAGATATGCAGGTCGATAAAATGTTGGTTATGAATTCTAATGAATTATGAATTCTTAAATGCATAAAAGCATCCAAAATAAAACCTGCAATGTTTAATAGAGGCAGCTTGAATAAAACTCACATAGTAATTTTAGGTGGAGGATTTGCTGGTGCATTTGCAGCAAAGCATCTCCAGCGTTTAGATTCGCAACTTACCGAAGTTGAACTCATAAACAACACAAACTATTTTGTGTTTCAGCCTCTCTTGCCTGAGGTCGCATCAGGTACATTGCGGGCGGCGGACGCCGTTACGCCGTTACGTCTTATGTTGCCTAATGTGAAAGTGCGCATGGCGGACGTCTTTAAAATTGATTTTGATGCACGTCGAGTTCGCGTTGTACAAGGCTCAAAAAGAATTCCAAGGTATGTCGATTACGACCATCTTGTTTTGGCAATGGGGCAGCAAGCAAACTTATCTTTTTTGCCCGGCTTTGAAGATCATAGCTTTACTTTAAAAAATGTCGCTGATGCATATTCTCTAAGGAATCATCTTATTCAAAGGTTAGAGCATGCGGACATTACTACCAATACAAAACTCAAGAAAAGATTATTGACATTCATCATTGCTGGCGCCGGATTTTCTGGGGTTGAAACTGTCGGAGAAATGGCTGAGATGATGGATAAAACGCTGAAATACTATCCAAATATCTCGAAACATGAGATTAATTGTATATTGATTGAGAGAGGGGATCGCATACTCCCAGAGCTGACTACAAAGCTATCGGAATATGTCCATAAAAGACTTTCAAAGCGTGGGATTAAAATTTATGTCAATACATCAATCACTTCCGCAACCGCTAGAGCCGTATATCTGGATAACGGAGAGCGGATACTTGCTGGCACAATCGTAACAACGATTGGTAATGGGCCAACAGAGTTGGTTAAAGCGTCATCACTAGAGCTTAAGTGGGGCAAAATTCAAACAGACGAGTTTTTACGCGTCAAAGGGTTTGAAAATATATGGGCCATTGGCGATGCTGCGCTAATTCCTATCAAGGGTCTGGGTAGTTTGGAGTATGTTCCTCCGACTGCACAGTTTGCAGTTCGCGAAGCAAAGTGTGTTGCAAATAATATTCTAGCATCGATGACTAGCAATTCTCTTCAGACTTTTTTCTATAAACCACGAGGTTTAATGGCATCTATAGGTAATCATGCGGCCGTTGCAGAAATTTTTGGGTTTCGAATGTCTGGATTTTTTGCGTGGCTTATGTGGCGTGCATTTTATATTTCGATGTTGCCAGCTTTCTCTACTAAAATTCGTGTTGCATTTGGGTGGATGGTCGACATTTTGGCTCGAAGAGACATGGTGCAAATACATACAACTAGTCAACAAGCAGCATGTAGATATGCGCATTATGCTAAGGGCGATGTCTTGTTTAGACCAGGCCAAATTATCGACGGGTTTTATACGGTTGTAACAGGCAAACTCGAGTCACGCTCAGAAACACCAGAAGGCGAAGAAGATTTTGTGCGTATTCTGAATCCTGGTGATCATTGGGGCGAACGCACAATTGCAGGCGGTTTTAAAACGGTTAGCACTTTAACTGCTATGGAAGATACTAAGGTGCTCATCCTGGGACGCGAGACTTTTTCTAAGTTACAGCAATCTATGCCAAAGCTTAGTGAATACTTTGACAGGATTGAAGATCAAACTTATCCGCAGCAATTACGGGCTAATGAAAAGTCTGCCAACAGTAATAAAGTTTAGAGAAAATGAATAAAGATACTCAACCAATCGGTTTTGATGTGCTTTTTAATCCGGCATTGAATAAAGGCACGGCCTTTACTGAAGAAGAAAGAGATAAATACAAGTTGCGAGGTTTGTTGCCACCGCGAGTAACTGATCCTGATGTGCAATTGCATCGCGCATTGGAAAATATGCGGCGCAAATATTATGACATCGAGCGCTACATATTCTTATCCGCATTACAAAGTAGGAATGAGCGACTCTATTACCGTGCCATCATGGAACATATTGAAGAAATAATGCCTTTGATATATACACCAACGGTAGGGCAAGCCTGCAAAGAATTTGCTGCAATTTTTCGTCAACCTAAAGGCATTTATATTACCGCTGAAGATCGAGGCAATGTTCGCAGCATTCTGGCAAATTGGTTAGAACAAGACGTACGAGTTATTGTGGTTACAGATGGCGAGCGTATATTAGGGCTTGGTGATCTCGGTGCGAATGGCATGGGCATACCGATTGGCAAACTGGCCCTATATGTTGCTTGTGCTGGCATTCATCCACATCAATGTCTGCCAATCATGTTAGATGTAGGAACCAATAATGAGGAATTACTGAACGATCCACTCTATTTAGGAATTAATCAGCACAGACTAACGGGCGATGAATACGACTCTCTCATCGATGAATTTATCCAAGCCGCACAAGATGCTTATCCAAAGGCATTAATACAATTTGAGGATTTTCTTACTCCAAATGCTTATCGATTATTGAATAAATATCGGGATCAAATTTTATGTTTTAACGATGACATTCAAGGCACGGCAGCGGTCGCATTGGCAGGTGTGTATGCCTCAATTCGTATTTCTGATTTGAATTTTTCAGGACTGCGCATCATGTTTTTAGGGGCAGGTTCGGCGGCTACTGGTATTGCAGATTTAATCACCTATGCATTACAACAGGAGGGACTCAGTGCAGCCGAGGCGCGTCAGCGATTATGGTTTGTAGATATTGCAGGGCTGGTGGTAAAAAATCGTAATGATTTAATGCAACATAACTTGCCTTATGCCCATGATCATCCACCTGCAGATTTCATAACTGCAATTAAACAATTAAAGCCACATATTCTTATCGGAGCTACAGGTTTTCCAGGCACCTTTACACAAGAGGTAGTTGAATTAATGGCGGAAATAAATGACCGTCCAGCTTTATTCGCTTTGTCTAATCCTACCTCACGTGCGGAGTGCACCGCACAGCAAGCCTATGAATGGACTAATGGGCAAGCAATTTTTACCAGTGGCAGCCCATTTGCAGAAGTAGTGCTTAAAGGTAAAACATTTAAGCCAGGGCAAGGTAATAATGTGTATATATTTCCTGGGATTGGTCTAGGTTCGATCATGAGTGGGGCATCACGTATTAGCGAAGATATGTTTTTAGTTGCAGCACAAAAGTTAGCAAGCTTGGTTAGTGAAGAGCGCTTATCTGAAGGGGCAATTTATCCACCTATAAGTGATATCCGATCTGTATCACTTGATATTGCTACAGCAGTGGCTGAAAAATCTGTTGAACAAAATCTTGCGTGCTTGCCTGAATCTATTGATCTGAAACAAGCGATTGCGAATTACATGTATGACCCAAGGTATTAAGTAGAACTAAAGCTTTGGATAAAAAAACGGCGAACCTAAAGTCCCCCCTTCATTAATACAGTAACGTCCTATATAATCCATAATATACTGCATATGTAGGAGTGTAATGACATTACTTGTCCATTGCAGTCCAGCACAATTCTATCAAATCTTTTAAATAATGTAGGTAGGGATGTAGGTAGGGATTATGGCACTAAATAAACTCTCTCCAACTGAGATTAAACATAAAAAGAAAGTTGGCCTATTTTCTGATGGTGGTGGCTTGTATGTGCAGGTGCGCAAAAGTACAAGCAACAAAGCCAGCAAAAAGAAAGCCGACTTAACCAAGTCTTATATCTTCCGTTACACGATTGAAGGGAGGGCGCGATCAATGGGGCTTGGCTCTTTCAATTCCGTAGATCTAGATGAAGCAAGAGGAGAAGCTCGCAAATATAGAGCGCTGGTAAAACGAAAGATTGACCCACTACAGCACAACAGGAGAATGGCTTCCAAAGATGCTGCCGATGCTGCCGAGGACAAATCCTTTAGAGAGTGCGCACAAAAATTTATCGAGAAGCGAAAGTCTGAGTGGAAGAATCACAAAAGCGAATCACAGTGGCGCAACACACTAGAAACGTATGCCAACCCTGTAATTGGCGATATGTTTGTGCGTGACATTGAACGCAAACATGTCCTAAAAATACTTGACCCAATCTGGGGGGAAAAGACTGTAACTGCAAACAGAGTTCGGCAACGCATTGAAAGCGTACTCGATTACGCAACAGTGCGTGAATGGCGTGACCAAGGCGCAAACCCTGCGAAGTGGGAGGGCAACTTGGACAAGACCTATATAAAACGGCCAGATGGAAAAAAGGTGAAACACCTTGCCAGCTTGCCATACCAAGACGTTCCAAAATTTTATGAGTTATTAAAAGAACAGGATGCGCTGGCAGCATTGGCGTTGCGCTTTATAATTATTACAGCCACTCGAGTTGGTGAAACAAGAAACGGCACTTGGGATGAAGTAGATTTCGAGACTAAAAAGTGGACTATCCCTGCTGCACGAATGAAGGAAGGGGAACAGCATGAAGTGCCATTGTCGCCAGAGGCAATTCGCATATTAAAAATGGCGCAAAAAAATTCCCATAACAAATACATTTTCAACAGCCACCTAAATAGACCTGTTGGCGAATCGACAATAAGAAAAGTGCTGCAAAAGCATCATTCTGCAACAGTACATGGTTTCAGGTCATCTTTTCGTATGTGGGCTGCGGAACAGACTTCATATCCTAGAGAGGTTTGTGAAACTGCGCTGGCGCATGGGTTAGCGAATGGGGTAGAGGCAGCATATCAACGCAGCAAATTATTTCCAAAGCGACAACGGTTAATGGACGCATGGGCGCAGTACTGCTTAAACGGAAATAAAACAGCCAAAATATTGCCACTAAAGAAGCCTGAGTCTGCCGTAAGATAATGGGACGCAAAAAAAGACTGCCTGACAGGAGTTACCCCAGTAACACCGAATGTGATTTCTTTCCAAGCGACATTGCAGACACTTTGCATGATAAGTACAGCTTCGATGAATCATACGATTTAACTAATAAACT
>JAPUHH010000162.1 GCA_027297825.1 Gammaproteobacteria bacterium | reverse complement strand
GCAGGCACTATAGAGAGCTATATCGCGTCTGCTTATCAGATGCCGGTATTGAGTGTAGAAGAAGAACGATCTTTGGCACTACGCTTACACGAAGATAATGATCTTGATGCCGCACGCACCTTGATTGTTCATCATTTACGTTTCGTCATCCAAGTGGCGCGGGGTTATAGCGGCTATGGTTTGCCTCTTGCTGATCTTATCCAAGAAGGCAATATGGGTTTAATGAAAGCGGTAAAACGCTTTGACCCACACAAAGGGGTACGCCTTGTATCTTTTGCAGTACATTGGGTGCGTGCAGAAATTCATGAGTACGTATTACGCAATTGGCGCATTGTCAAAATTGCGACCACTAAAGCCCAACGCAAATTATTCTTTAATTTACGCAGCTCTAAAAAACGTCTCGCGTGGCTAAACCAAGATGAAGTTAACACCGTAGCTCAGCAACTTGGTGTGAAACCAGCTGAGGTAATGGAAATGGAATTACGACTTAGTAATAGTGATCTTGGGTTTGATTTACCCAGTCACAGCGACGACGAAGAACCTTATGCTCCCGTTACCTATTTAAGCCACGACTCAAATGACCCAGAAACGCAAACTGCAGAAAATGATTGGCAAACCCACCAAAACCAGCAGTTACAAACGGCACTCACCACACTAGATGAACGCAGTCGCGATATTATTGCACAGCGCTGGTTAGCAGAAAAAAAGACTACTCTAGCGGAGTTGGCTGAGAAATATAAGATTTCTGCAGAACGTGTACGCCAACTTGAAAATAACGCAATTAAAAAACTTAAAACGTCTGTAATTGCTTAACTGTTTTAATTACGTGCATCTTCTAGTCGCACCCTTGAGTAATAAATCAGGGTAATCACACTTAACAGTAATAGTGCCGCACCACCGTTATGCATCACCGCTACAGTGATGGGTAAATGCAGCACGATATTGGAAATTCCGAGAGTGAGCTGTACTAATAGTAAAAACAACGTGGTGCCGGCTACCTTACGGAGGGTCTTGGTTGCATTAACTGCGATAAACACCCGTGAAAGCAGAATCAACCAATAAATTGCGACCACTACCGCCAACAAACGATGGCTTAAGTGAATCGCTGTGCGCGCAGGATTCTCTAATACACCAAATTCATAATTGGTGCCAAGCCCACGCCAAAACACAAAGCCTTCTCCAAAATCTGTATCTGGCCACCATTGTCCTTGGCACAGCGGAAAATCAGGGCAAGCGAGTGCCGCATAATTTGAACTCGTCCAACCGCCCAAAATTATTTGCCCAATCAATAGCAACAACCCTATGACAATATAGGGTCTGACGCTAAGATTTAAATTCTGCTGCATCGGTAGCGCAATAGGCTTGGTTTTTAACACCAACCACCATAGTAATGACAAAATAGAGAGACCGCCTAATAAATGCAACATTACAATCACGGGTTTTAACAACAAAGTTACCGTCCACATCCCGAGTAGCGCCTGAAAGATCACCAACCCAACTAGAAATATCGGCAATGCAACAGGTTGATTAGAAACATGGCGATTTTTTATGGCCAAAAATGCGAGCAAAAGAATTAATAAGCCCAGCACTCCAGCGAAATAGCGATGAATCACTTCCTTCCAAGCCTTGTCAGTTTCTACGACACGCTGTGGATATTCAAATTCCGCTCGTTCGATTTCTTGTATTGACTCAGGCACGCCTAATAAATGCCCATAGCAACCGGGCCAATCTGGGCATCCTAACCCAGCATCGGAGAGACGCGTAAAGGCTCCCAACACCACTACTACTAGCGCTAGCGCACAAGCAAGTAATGCGGCTGAATGAAATAGTCTATGTGAATGTTCGCTAGCCAATTTTTGAAATCTTTAACAAACGTTTTAAATCTGCTTTCATGCCTTTTGCCGTCGCATATTTTGAATAACACATCATTAGATTTCCGAGTGGGTCAATCAAGTAGATTACATACTCATCCAAACCTTTAAACTGGGGTAAGTTTAGCTGAAACTGCGTTTGCGCAATCCAAGTTACTTGCATATCAGGGTAATTTTCAAATATTCCACTGAAATTTTCTGCATCGGCATACTCGCCTATACCGACGTATTTACGCTGAATACGTCCACTATCACGACCTAGAGCCAAGCGTACTTGACGCATTTTAAATAAATTGGCCTCGCAAAATAAATCACAGCGCTCATTACCTATATATAGAAGCGTCCACTTCCCTAAAAACTGTTCATATGTCCATATGTTTCCTTCAACACTAGTGATGCTAAATTCTTCCAAAGGCCGAGGCGGTTGAATGAGCACACCATGACTTTTAGTTTCTGAGGTCAACCAACTATTAGGGCCAAAATACAACCACATTGCAAATAATAGTGGTGCAAAAAACACCGCAAACAGGCCTAGCAAATAGGTACGACTTAGAAATTTCTTTTTCATTACGCTTCTTTGGAGTTAGATCGCTTTACATGCAGTAGTACAAAAACAATTAAAACGGTTATGGCTAAGGCAAACCATTGCACTGCATAAGCAAGATGCCGTTTCGGAGTAAAAGAAAATAATGCCCATTCGGTAGTAAAACCGCCATCTTGATTTGTCGCTAGGAGAAGCGTAAAAGGCAATACTCTTAACTTGAGCCGAGCTTCTAGCGCACCAAGATCTAGATACTGTATTAAGCGTGGCCAGCTTGTCTCCCCATTATCGATGTCACCTAAATGATAAGGTTCGCCAAATGGAACATATACACTACCCATAATGGAACGCGGTTGTTCATCAATAGTAATTTCAGGAAGATTGGCACGCGACGCGCCTAATGGCACCCAGCCCCGGTCGACTAACACCACCACATTAGCGTTATTTAGCAAGAAAGGAGTAAGAATGTTATAGCCTACCTGGTGTTTATGTATCTTATTGTCCAACACAAATTGTCGCGCAGATAAAAACTTTCCTTGCAATCGAATTCGTTGAAATCGTAGAGTAGCGGGGTCGTCGATAGGCAGCAACAGCTCCTGGGGATCACTGGTTTTACGACGTTCATTTTCAAGCAGTATTTGATTTTTAATTTCTGCTCGTTGTAATTGCCAAATACCTAGGTAACTAAAAAAGAAGACTAGAATAACTGTGGCGATAATAATTAGCCATGAGGGCTTACGCCAAATAATTATTTTAGTCGCCATATTAGGTACTATAAAGAAACCAACAGAAAATTACGGAGCATTGGATGCTTATTAAAGTCATCGTGGTTATCTTATTTATTTTAGTATTAGCGAGCTTAGGTTTGGGCTTAGGCTATCTAATAAAAGATAAAGGCAAGACCAAGCGGACAGCTAATGCCTTAACCTTGCGGATTGCAATTTCAGTAATTGTTTTTTTATTACTCATCATCGGATATTTCACAGGCTTATTACAACCCCATGGCTTAACGGGTTAGATAAGCTGCAACATGAATGCCGCTTTCGCGGCATCAATGAAGAAACAAAATCTAATTTGTTTTTTTATATCCAGTACACAAAGATAAATAAGCCCAGCCACACCACATCGACAAAGTGCCAATACCAAGCCGCAGCCTCAAAAGCAAAGTGCTGCTCAGGCTTAAAGTGACCAAAGATACAACGTACTAAAATGACCGCAAGAATGATGGCGCCGATGGTTACATGCATGCCATGAAAACCAGTTAGCATGAAAAATGTGGAGCCATACACACCTGAACCTAATGTCAGTCCAAGATGGTTATAAGCTTCATAGTATTCTATCGCTTGGCACACTATAAATATTGCACCTAACGCTACCGTTAAAAATAAACCGGTAATTAGCTGGCCGCGGTGATTCGCCTTCATGGCATGATGCGCCCAGGTTATTGTCACACCACTGGTGAGCAATATGGCAGTATTAATCGCAGGCAAGCCCCAAGCGGCCATAGGCTTAAACTCACCGCCAATTGCAGCAGGACCATTTGCAGTCTGTGGCCAAATAGCTTCAAATCCTGGCCATAGGTAAATATTGGTTGAAGCACCGGTACCTGCACCCCCTAACCATGGCAGCGCATAAGTACGCGCATAAAATAGTGCCCCAAAAAATACGGCAAAAAACATGACTTCAGAAAAGATAAACCAAAACATGCCCCAACGAAATGACACATCAACTTGTTCATTATAGGCACCAGATTCACTTTCACGGATCACCGCTCCAAACCAACCAAACAGCATCACTAATAGGATTATCCCGCCCACCACCATCAGCCACTTACCCCAGCTGGCGCCATTAAGGAGATTAGAAAATCCAACCATGAAACTACATAAGGCAATTGATCCCACAAACGGCCAATAACTTCCATGCGGTATATAATAGTTACTTTCTGCGTGTTCCATATTTTTCTCTTATTAAATGTCTTGGGTGGTTAATGTTAAACCTGCTGTATCAACTTCAGCATTGTTTGCAGATTTACTAATATCAAAAAAAGTATAGGACAGGGTAACCGTTGTTACTCGCTCGGGTAATGCAGGATTGATAACAAAAACCACGGGCATTTCGAGAGACTCCCCAGCCTGCAAAGTTTGATTGGTAAAACAAAAACATTCTGTCTTAATGAAATGATTAGCAGCTTCAAATGGCACTACACTGGGTACCGCTTGGCCAATAATAGCGTGATTAGATTTATTGCTAACTAAAAAATTTGCCTGGTATGCTTTACCTGGGTGGACTTCCATTTTTGTGATTTCTGGTTTGAAGTTCCATTGCATACCCTCATTTAAGTTGGTAATAAACTCAACAGTAACTGTGCGTGTTTCATCGGTCTCAAAATCTACCGTTTGTTGCTCGGTAACATTTGACGATTTGCCATTCAAACCTGTCACATCACATAAAGCATCATACAAAGGCACTAGCAAGTAGCCAAAACCAAACATGGCCATGGCAATGACGCCGAGCTTAATCGCACTTCTCTTAGGCGATGAATTATTTATATCCATACTGAGTCAGTCTTGCCGCGACACTACTTATTTGCCACTAAAAAATAAAAGCCCACATAGACTGCCAGCGCAATACAAGCAAGCAAAAATGCAGTTCGATTAGCACTACGCCTTTGTTGCTTAGATGTGTCCATGTGTAATCCAGTGCTAGCCTTACTTAATAAGTGGCGGTGTAGTAAAGCTGTGATACGGCGGCGGTGAGGACAGAGTCCATTCTAAGCCTTCTGCACCTTCCCAAACCTGATCGGTCGTTTTAGCTCCTCCACGTATGGTTTGAATCACGAGCCACAAAAACAAAAGTTGCGCGAAACCAAAACCAAATGCGCCAATGGTGGCGATCTGATTGTAGTCCGAAAACTGTAATGCGTAGTCCGGTATACGACGCGGCATACCTGCCAGACCAACAAAATGCATCGGGAAGAAGGTAATGTTTACAAAGATAGCAGATAACCAAAAATGAGCTTTACCTAACGTTTCGTTATACATATGCCCGGTCCATTTAGGCAACCAGTAATATGTTGCTGCAATGATGGCAAAGATCGAGCCCGGCACAAGCACATAGTGGAAGTGCGCCACCACAAAGTAGGTATCGTGATACTGAAAATCTGCCGGAGTAAGGGCAAGCATTAAGCCTGAAAAACCACCAATGGTAAAAAGAATAATAAAGGCAATGGAAAATAACATCGGAGTTTCAAATGTCATGGCCCCCCTCCACATGGTACATACCCAATTAAACACTTTCACACCTGTCGGCACAGCGACGAGCATCGTGGCAAACATAAAGAATAATGCACCCGCCAACGGCATACCCACGGTAAACATATGGTGCGCCCAAACAATAAATGAAAGAAAAGCAATCGACGCAGTTGCATACACCATAGATGAATAACCAAACAAAGGCTTGCGTGCGAAGGTAGGAATAATGGTAGAGACCACGCCAAAGGATGGCAAAATTAAGATATACACTTCGGGATGACCAAAAAACCAGAATATATGCTGGAACAACACTGGGTCACCGCCACCGGCAGCATTAAAGAAACTAGTGCCAAAAAATTTATCAGTTAGCAACATGGTGACACCGCCAGCAAGTACGGGCATCACGGCTATTAACAAATAGGCTGTAATCAACCAGGTCCATACAAATAATGGCATCTTCATCAACGTCATACCGGGCGCACGCATATTTAAAATGGTGGCAATGACATTGATGGCACCCATAATGGACGACATGCCCATTAAGTGAATGGCGAACACCACAAATGGTAATGCATTGCCGGTTTGCAATGTAAGCGGTGGATACAGAGTCCAACCACCAGCGGGACCGCCGCCATCCATAAATAGGGTAGACCCCATCATGGTAAAAGCAAAGGGCAGTATCCAAAAACTCCAGTTATTCAAACGTGGCAGAGCCATATCGGTGCCACCAATCATCATCGGAATCATCCAGTTCGCGAAACCCGTAAAAGCTGGCATGACGACACCAAACACCATGATTAAGGCATGCATGGTTGTCATTGAATTGAAAAATTGCGGGTCTACGAACTGCAATCCGGGTTGAAACAATTCACTGCGAATAATCAATGCCATGAATCCACCAACAAAAAACATGATGAATGCGAACCATAAATATAAGGTCCCAATGTCCTTATGATTAGTCGTGGTGATCCAGCGCATAATGCCGGATGGATGATCTGCGTGATGCCCTTCTGCTGCCGTAGTCGACATAATCAATACTCCTAAAAAATTCCGAAAACTATTTACCTTGAACTAATTCGACTAATTTGAATTAGCCAGGGTATGTTGCGCATTTTCAAGCGCTGCAAAATTTTTATTTGCCTTACCCTTACGTTCTGCAATCCATTGGTCAAACTCTTCAGGCTCAACTGCGCGCACCACAACCGGCATAAAGCCATGGTCGCGGCCACATAATTCCGCACATTGCCCACGAAATACACCGGGCTTAGTTATATTGGTCCAACTCTCATTGATAAATCCAGGTATGGCGTCTTTTTTAATGGCTAATTCTGGCACCCACCAAGCATGGATAACATCATTAGCAGTAAACAAAAATCGAACCTTGCGATCAGTCGGCAATACCAATTCGTTATCGACCTCAAGTAAATAATTAGGATTCTTTTCTTCTCGATTATAGATTTCGTCACGTGAGGTCTTTAACGCACTATAAAAATTAACATCATGATCTATATACTCGTAGTGCCACATCCACTGGTAGCCGGTGACTTTAATGGTCATATCCGCTTTAGTGGTATCTTCCATTTCAATAAGCACCTTAGTAGCAGGTATTGTTATGGCAATTAAAATCACAAACGGAACGACGGTCCAAATAAATTCTAATGATGCGCTTTCATGAAACGTTGCAGGCTTGTGTCCTTTTGACTTGCGATGTTTGAGAATGGAATAAAACATCACGCTAAATACCAAAATACCGATGCCGAAACATATGTAAAGAATAAGCATATGCAAATCAAATACACGCTGACTTATATCAGTAACGCCCTTTGTCATATTAAATGGTTGTACTGCCAGTACCGACTGTGAACCAAACATAATCATTACGGCGGATAAACTTCGGCCGATAAACTTAACCCAGTCACTTCGCTTCATTCTTTTAATCCTTGTTGATAATCTCTAACTACGTATTAGCGGTTTGTCTATCGCCGCAACTAACGAATCAGCTAAGCTGTTTCGCTCTTTATTTGTTAAACACTTGCCTATTTCTATTTCTCTTCCTTTTGACCGAATAAGCAACTGACTAGGATGGCCATGATATGGCGATTTTTTCAGTTCCAGCTGCAGCCATGCACATTCAAATTGAATACACTGCTGCGGCTTAGTTCTCCCTGTCTCTACTAATAATCTCCCAGCATCTACAGTGATCACTTCTCGATCACCACCACGCAAACAACAAACATACAAACCCAACGCCAAGGCTAAAATTTCAAGTCCAGCAAAAGGCAAAATTAACCACAAGCCTTGCAAGGCAAATATACTCGCAATGCCTAGCGATAATATTGCCATATAAAAGATAAAGACCTTATTTCCATGCCATGAAAGTGATTGATTACGTTGCACCACAAATTGTCTTGGAAATTGAACCGAAGATTGATTTTGCATAGTAAGTTCGGTGGTAATGGTCAAGTTAATAATCTTCCAATAACCGCGGTACATTTAGCACCAAGTTCGCTCTTACTTGTACCTCTCATTAGGTAAACATTAGCAAACCCACTGCTGATCAATAGAGATAGTTGTATTGTACCAACACAGTAAACTTTTATATTGTCATCAATACCAATTATTGATTTAGGCTTTTTTAATGCTGCTAACGGGTATCCTTACCTCATTATCTTTGCCAGCCTTTTGAATATTCGCAGATTTACGTGCATAGCCATATATAACCTCATAGCTTACCGGAAGGGATCCATCTTCGCGGTACTTCTCATAGGCTTGTACTAGACGCTGGTATTTTTCTTTGCTCATCAAACCAGGTGATTTATTCGATTCTGAAGTAGTAAACTTTCCTCTGCTGCCAGTATCTTTTAAATCCTGCAGCAACTGCCTCAATGATTGATAGTGAATATCGATTATCTGCATATCGACCACAGGGTCTAGAAGTTGCATTGCAAGCATCATATCGCCTATATGATGCATATCCATAAAATCGTGCACATGCTGCCGATCGTCTACTTGCGCCCAACTATTACGTAATTGAAGCAATGTATCCGGACCAAAGGTTGAAAAAATTAACGCGCCGTTTAAACACAATACACGTTTACATTCTGACAATACTTGATTTAGATCAGCACACCATTGGAAAGTTGAAGTGGAAAAAATCAGGTCGATAGATTCATCTGCAATAGGTAACAGTTCTGCATCATTACAAATTAGCCTCCTGGCATCTTTAATCACTAAATTCTCGCGGCACTGATGCAGCATCGGTAAAGCGATATCGCATGCAAAAATTGAGCTTTCAGGGAAACGTGACCGCAACCCCAGTAAACTTCTCCCAGTCCCAGTGCCAATATCCAAAATAGTGGCCGGCTGCAGCTTCAACATATCCACTCGTTCAAGCGTGCGATCACATATTTCATGCTGCACTATGGCCGCCGCATCATAGCTATTTGCCGCCTGCGAAAAGTCATCGCGAATGCGTTGTTTATTTATTTTTGAAGTCATTATTAATGTTGGATACCACGCTCAATCCACTGCAAAAAATCGTTGGGATGCGAAATAAATGGCGCGTGGCCTGCATGTTTTACCCGTGCTAGCTTGGTGTTTTCCCAGCTAGCTGCCATCTGCTCAGCCGCATCTATGGACGACACTTTATCGCTCTCACCATGCAATAAATCAATAGGAAATGCGCGCAGGATTGCATTTGTACGCAGATCTATCTCTTCCAACCAACGCAAGCCCCAGTGAATTTTTTCTGTATGCTTTCGCTGATTGGATAAGGCCCTAACTAAAACAGATAAGGTCTGCTTAGCCGAATTAGAGTTTAACACTTGTAGGGCACAAAATTTTTGCAACGTTTGTTGCGGCGCTTTTAAGTATTGCTGAGAAAAATTTATAAAGGTATTTTCTTGCATGCCATGCGGCCATTGCCTGCTGGCTACAAATTTTGGGGTGCTGGATATCAGCATCAATTTAGTAATGCGCTGCGGAAATTGTTTAGCTAATAATTGTGCAGCAAGCCCGCCCAACGACCAACCCACTATTGAAAAAGTTTGGGGCAAGCTATTAGCCAACATCTCTACTCCCTGTTCCGAGCTACAATCCCACTTAACTGCGTGACTGTCGCCATGTCCTGGAAGATCTACACACCAAACTTGAAATGTATTACTTAGCTGAGCAATCAAGGGTTGCCATATTTTCGAACTCGAACCCCATCCATGCAACAATGCAAGATTAGGACCTTGGCCAAATTTTGAGATATGTAATTTCAACACCATGAATCTCTTAGACACTACTACATTTCAAATTTTATTTGTTATTGCTGCCTATTTGCTTGGTTCGATTAATAGCGCAATTTTAGTCAGCCAATCTATGAATTTACCTGATCCCCGTGCTTTAGGATCTGGCAACCCAGGGGCCACAAACGTATTACGCACGGGCAATAAATTTGCAGCGGCGATTACTTTATTAGGCGACCTGCTAAAAGGCTTCATCCCAATGTCCTTTGCTAGTACCTTCATTGGTAGCGAATATTTAATTGCTGCAGTTGGTTTAGCTGCACTATTGGGACATCTGTATCCAATCTATTATCGCTTCAAAGGTGGCAAGGGGGTAGCCACAACATTAGGTGTATTACTCGGATTAGATTGGATGTTAGGAATCGCTTGGATTGTGGTGTGGTTAGTGGTGGCTTTATTGTTTAGATACTCTTCACTTGCAGCTTTAACCGCAACCGCTCTAATGCCCATAATAGCTTGGTTATTACAATTCAGAATTTTGGAGCTTGTGATGCTCACAATAATTGCACTATTTGTTTTTTGGCGGCATCGCAACAATATTAGTAATTTGCTCTCCGGCAATGAATCAAAATTAGGGAAAAGCTAACCAAATGTATTCTCTAATTAAATGCCTTCTAGTGACCAACGCGGTTGAACACGTATTTGCATAGGCTCGCAAAAACCGCTACGTAATCGCAATAACCCAAGCTGTGCAACCATGGCCGCGTTATCGGTACAAAATTCTGTAGCAGGATAAAAAGCTGTCACGTTTTGCTTTTCAAGTTGTCGGGTTAATTGCTCCCGCAGTTTTTGATTTGCACCAACGCCTCCTGCAACGACTAAGGACTTAGCTTTGGTAGCTGTCACTGCACGCACCGACTTAATACTGAGCGTATCCACCACGGCATCTTCAAACGCACGGGCAATATCGGCTCGAGCTTGGCCATCTATTTTAGTCAAGCTTTTGAGAGTGTTAAGCACATGCGTCTTCAAACCGCTAAAACTAAAATCTAATCCCGGGCGATCGATCATTGGCCGAGGGAAGTTAAAGCGATTAGGGTCACCACGCAATGCCCATTGAGCAATTTGCGGCCCACCGGGATACTCAAGACCCAGCATCTGTGCTACTTTATCGAAAGCCTCTCCTACCGCATCATCCAAGCTTTCACCAAGAACCTTGTATTTACCGACCTCTAATACCTCCACCAGTAAAGTATGTCCACCTGAAACCAGTAGGGCTACATAGGGGTACTCTGGCGCAACGTTTTCCAATAAAGGTGCCAGTAAATGGGCCTCCATATGATGCACAGCAATGGCAGGCTTATTACTTGCCCAAGCCAAACTTCTGCCTAAACCCGCGCCTACTAATAGAGCGCCCATTAATCCAGGGCCTGAGGTATACGCCACAGCATCTATATCGCGTGACAAGGAAACATCAGCATCTGATAGAGCCTCTTGTATTAGGGGAGCCAGCTTGCGGATATGGTCGCGTGAAGCCAGCTCGGGCACCACACCGCCATATTCGTTATGCAGCGCGATTTGGGAATAAATATGATTGGCCAGCAATCCTTGTTTTTCACAAATAATGGCGACCGCCGTTTCATCGCATGATGTTTCAATACCAAGTACTCGCATCGGCGCATTATGACGTGAATTTAGTGGCTAGCCCGTCTATCGAGAGTGTATTTCTATGCATTTATGCCCTTTTGTACGGTTTATCGAGTTAATCATTTGAATTATGGGGGACTGTCGGTATAATCGCGTCTCTTTTTTCTACGAGTAACTTAACTCAACAGTAATTGGATTCATATGCCTGGTGTACGTGTAAAAGAAAACGAGCCTTTTGATTTCGCCCTACGACGCTTTCGTCGTTCTTGCGAAAAAGCCGGTACGGTTACCGAAGTACGCCGACGTGAAAGCTATGAAAAGCCAACCGAAATTCGTAAACGCAAAGCTGCGGCTGCCGTTAAACGCAACCAAAAACGTGTAGCGCGTACCAGTTTGCGTCGTCGTCGCTTATACTAAGCAAATCTTAAACACACCTTCTGGTGTCTGTCCTACAATATGTCTGATTTAAAAGACAAGCTTACCGAAGACATGAAGTCTGCCATGCGCGCTGGTGAGAAATCACGTCTGCTAACCATTCGCTTGATTCTTGCAGCGGTTAAGCAGCTTGAAGTGGATACACGCAACGAGTTATCTGATCAGGACATCATTGCTGTGCTGACAAAAATGCAAAAACAACGCCGTGAGTCTATTACGCACTTCGAGAAAGCAAATCGCCAAGATCTAACTGATATTGAATTAGCAGAACTAAAGATAATCGGTGAGTACCTACCTGAAGCCCTAAGTGATGCTGAAATTGAAAAGTTTATTGCTGAAGCATTGTCTACCTCTGGCGCTGCAAGCATTAAGGATATGGGTAAGGTGATGGGAATTCTCAAACCCAAAATCGCTGGCCGAGCGGATATGGGCAAAGTCAGCGCAACAATTAAAGCCGCATTAAACTCGTAGCCTATTGACCACTACATGCCTGCGCTACAAAACGATTTATTTATACGCGCACTCTTACAGCAACCAGTTGAACGCACGCCTGTTTGGATTATGCGTCAAGCCGGTCGGTATCTGCCTGAGTACCGTGCCACTCGAAAGCGTGCTGGGGATTTTTTAACCCTATGTAAAACTCCAGAACTTGCTTGCGAGGTAACCCTGCAACCTCTAGAGCGTTACGAATTCGATGCGGCGATTCTGTTTTCCGATATCTTAACGATTCCTGATGCGATGGGGTTGGGTTTGCAATTTAGTGAGGGCGAAGGCCCAAGATTCACCCATCCAATCACCAATGCAAACGATATTGACCGCATTGCAGAACTCGAGCCCATAAACGAGCTGGAATATGTATTTGATGCAGTGCGTTTAATAAGGCAACAACTAAATGGACGTGTGCCATTGATTGGTTTTTCTGGAAGCCCCTGGACTCTTGCAACGTATATGGTCGAAGGCCAAACCAGCAAAGAGTTTCGCAAGATTAAAACTATGCTCTATAAAGAGCCACAGATGCTAGAGCGCTTACTCGAAATATTAAGTGCATCAATCAGCGCATATCTAACTGCACAAATAGATGCGGGCGCCCAAGCACTGATGATATTTGACACTTGGGGCGGTGTATTGTCACGTGAGGCTTATCTTAAGTACTCGCTGGCGCCTATGCAGCAAATTGTTAACAAGCTTTTACAGCATAAAACGGCTGTTGAAGTTCCGATCATTTTATTTACTAAAGGCGGGGGAACTTGGTTGCCAGAAATTGCGGCAACGGGATGCCATGCTGTGGGATTAGATTGGACCACTGAAATTGATCACGCACGTGCATCAATCGGCGATAAAGTTGCGCTGCAAGGAAATTTAGATCCCACCATTCTTTATGGCACGGATGACACCATCCGTACAGAAGTTAAAAAGGTACTCGACAAGTTTGGCAAGGGTAACGGGCATGTCTTTAACTTGGGACATGGCATACAACAGTTTGTTGATCCCGATAAGGTTGCTGTCTTAGTTGATGCCGTTAGAGAATTCAGCCCGGCCTTTCATCAGCCTGATTAAGCAAATTCGTTAGCGCTTTTATATTCATTCTTTGCATACTGCCATTTTGGCTTTTGCTCTTAAGATGTTGATGTTGCTGACGCAAGGTAAATACAGTCGCAGCGATCTCACATCTTTGCTCGCAAAATATTAATGTAGACAGATATATAAAATCCTTGCTTTGTTTAAAGCACCGCTCTTCAATTCTGTAATCAAGACCCCTAAATTGCAAAGCTTCGATTACTTCCTCAACCGTATCGCATGAAATATGCAAGCTAATTGGTGTGTTTTCGTTTGCGGTACCTTCTAGAACAGGTCCCACTAAATAGGGGGAAAATTTTGTAAGCCAGAGCATTACCGTTAGTGCAATACTGCGCATCTCTGTCAGTAACGCATCATAATCAAGCGAAAAGGTGTTATGAATAGATGAGATCGCACGTTCAATTTCGTAGTTGCTCGGCAATGACCCATGGTCAGAATTGCCAATACGCTCACTGGCCTTGCGCTTTGCTTGTTGAAAGTCTCGTATGCCTTCAGTAGTAATTATCTTAGCGGCTTCTGAGGCCAAAATTTCACGAAGACGATCACCTTGTTTTAAGCTCATTGCTATGTATGAGTTGTTATCAAAAAAGTTGTTCTGGGATTTCCGCTGCTTCGCCACCTAGCTCATAGGGGGTTGGCTGATTATATTCTACACTTAAAGTGGGCATATACTGTTCGCGAAAGGTTTCTTCAATGCCCTGATGACTATCTTGATCAACTAATAGCCCTGTAGTTGGATCGATGCGTAACGTCACGATACTGTCGGGCTGCTTAAGTGAATTTTCAGGCTTGTCTTCCAACGCCTCTCGCATTACATCAATCCAAATAGGTAATGCCGCCACACCGCCCACTTCCCTCCGACCAAGTGGCTTATGCTGATCAAAACCCACCCAAGCGGTTACCACCAAATCACCATTGAAGCCACTGAACCAGGCATCATGCTGATCATTCGTAGTACCGGTTTTACCGGCTAAGTCTCTGCGGCCAATATCACGAGCCTTGACACCCGTACCACGCTGAATGACATCCTGCATCATACTTACCATTTGATAAGCATTTCCCGGTGACAATACTCGGTTGGCCATACGCATCGCCGCAACAGGTTCCGTGTCATCACTGTCTAATTCAGCACCATCGCGCTCCATTTGCTGCTGTAACGCTTGGCAATCTTCTTCACAAACCATTAGCGGACTGGATCGAAATAAAACCTCGCCTTTAGCATCCTCAATACGCTCGATTACATAAGGCTCGATGTGATATCCACCATTCGCAAATACCGCATAGCCGGTGGCTAACTCAAGTGGAGTGACTGCGCTGGAACCTAAAGCTAAGGTTAAATCATACGACAATTGCTCAGGGTCAAATCCAAACTTAGTGATGTGTTGCATAGTATGTCTAAGACCCATATCTTTGAGTAAGCGTATCGACACCATGTTGCGCGATTTATATAAAGCAACCCGCAACCTCGTGGGGCCAAAAAACTTGCCACTGTAGTTTTGAGGACGCCAAGTATCTTCCAAAGCTGCATCTTCATAAACTACGGGCGCATCATTAATAATACTCGCAGGGGTATACCCCGATTCTAATGCTGCAGAATATATGAAAGGTTTAAAACTGGAACCCGGTTGGCGTTTGGCTTGGATGACGCGATTAAACTTGCTGTGATAGTAATCAAAGCCACCCACCAAAGCTAAAATACTGCCATTTTGAGGGTCCAGCACCACCAACGCACCCTCAATCTTGGGAATTTGGCTTATAGACCACTGCTGAGGCTCTGCCTCAGTAACTCTAATTACGTCCCCCAGAGCAAATATTTTAGTCAAATCTTTAGGCTCTTCGCCTACTGCATTTTCATTGATGTGGAGTTTTGCCCATTTCACTCTATCAATCGGAATCACCACCGTTTGCTGTGCACTTAGATAGATTTCGATATTCTGTTTTTCAACTTTTGTGACAATTGCAGGGATAAGAAGCCCGCCGACTTCAGGCAAATCACTTAATGCTTGATCTAATTTTTCAAAATCAATCTCATTCTCTTGGAGGTAAATATTATCGATACGTGATTCTGGACCGCGGTAACCATGACGTTGATCGTACGCGAGCAAGCCATTCACCAGCGCGTGGCTAGCGGTTTGCTGCAGACGAGTATCGATAGTGGTAAATACACGATAACCCTTGTTATAGGCTTCGGTTCCATAGATATCGACAATGTGTGCTCTGGCCATTTCCCCAATGTAAGGAGCATCGGCCTCGACACGGGGATAGTGTTTCGATGCCGTCACCGGTGCTTCTAGAGCACGTTGATAGGAATCTTCATCGATATAATTTAGCTGTCGCATACGGCCGAGAACGTAGTTACGCCGCAGCACAGCACGGTCAGCGTTTATAATAGGGTTGTATATCGAAGGGGCTTTAGGCAGGCCAGCAATCATTGCTACTTGAGCGAGATTGATTTTGTCTATCGCCAAACCATAGTAAACATCTACAGCTGCTCCGACACCATAAGCACGATTGCCTAAGTAGATTTTATTTAAGTAAAGTTCAAGGATTTCATTTTTAGTCAGCACATGTTCAATTCTTAGCGCTAAAATGATCTCCCTAAGCTTGCGCACATAGGTGCGCTCATTACCCAAAAAGAAATTTCTCGCCAACTGCATTGTAATAGTGCTGCCGCCTTGGCGTTTTTCACCGGTCACAAGAACACCAATAGCCGCGCGTATGAGGCCTTGATAATCCACTCCAGGGTGATCAAAAAATCGATCATCCTCCGCGGCCAGAAAAGCCTGGATCACTGGTGGAGGAAATGCCTCGATAGTTAGAGGTTGGCGGCGTTTTTCACCATATACAGCAATCAGCTTGCCGTCTCGACTATAAACTTTAAGAGGTACTTGTAATTCAACGTCTTTTAGCGTGCTTACACTGGGCAAACCTGGAGCAAAATAAATATAGGCCCCCAATGCAATGATGCCCGCAACGACGGACATCCCGATAAATCCGATGAAAACTAGTCGTAATAGCTTTAAAAACAATGGCATAACCTTACAATGAGTGTTGCTGTAATGAGTAATCGAGGCGACCCAATATCAGAACCTAATTTAAGCGGCTCAGCAAGTGTTTTGCTTAACTCACGGTTTGATATAGAGTTACGGAAATCTCTTAATACAGACATATATATTAGATATATAACTAACACATACATTAAATTATAAAATACAAAAGTGTTGCTATTTAACAAGAACAAAGGCTCTGTAGTTGGTTTGGACATTAGTTCCTCATCGGTAAAAGCGATGGAGTTCTCTCAATCTGGCAGCGGCTATCGAGTTAATCATTATGGTGTTGAGGCGCTACCGCCGAATGCTGTAACTGAAAAAGTAATATCAGATGTTGATGCTGTAGGTGAAAGCATTCGACAAGCAATGAAGAAGGCAAGTTCCAAAGCAAAAAATTGCTGTTTAGCCGTCGCGGGCTCTGCCGTGATCACTAAAGTTATTACTATGCCAGCAAACCTTAATGAAGAAGAGTTAGAGGGGCAAATTCAACTAGAGGCAGATCAATATATTCCTTACGCTTTAGAAGAGGTGAATTTAGACTTCAATGTATTAGGTCCAACCGAAGACAATCCTGAAACCATCGATGTACTGTTAGCGGCTTCGCGTAGTGAAAACGTAGACATGCGAATTGCGGCTGCAGAAGCCGCAGGGCTCACGCCGATCGTGGTCGATGTTGAAGCTTATGCTATTGAAAATGTATTCCCTCTTGTCGTTGACAGCATTGCTGAGCAAGGTCGCGATAAAACAGTCGCGGTACTTGATATTGGTGCCACCATGACAAGCTTAAATGTCATCCAAGATCACAAAATGGTATACACACGTGAGCAACCATTTGGCGGCAAGCAGCTTACAGAAGAAATTATGCATCAGTATGGCCTTACCTTTGAGGAAGCGGGACTCGCTAAAAAAGAAGGCGGTCTACCAGAAAATTATGTTTCTGACTTATTAGAGCCCTTTAAGAATACTGCTGCACAACAAGCCAATCGCTTTCTACAATTTTATTACTCGGCTAGCCAGCATGTAACCGTTGACCATTTATTATTAGCCGGAGGTTGCGCAGTAATCCCAGGCCTGGATGAAAAAATTGCCAAGGAAGTAGGCATTACTACAACGATTGCTAATCCATTTAGCCAACTTTCACTTGGCTCCAAAATTAACCCGCAGGCATTAGGTAACGACGCTCCCTCTATGTTAATTGCTTGTGGACTTGCATTGCGGGCATTCGACTAAGATGGCAAGAATTAATTTACTCCCATGGCGCGAAACGCGACGGCACGAACAGCAAAAAGAATTTTTTACGCTGATGGGTCTAGCTGCGGCGTTATGCGTACTAGTGGTATTAATGACACACTTTGAAATTAACGGAAGAATTGGTCACCAAGAACGACGCAATCATTACCTTACCAATGAAATCAAAATTCTTGACGATAAAATCAAAGAAATTAAAAAATTAGATTCTACTCGACAAGCATTGATTGAGCGCATGGAGGTTATTCAGAATTTACAAGCTGCACGACCTGGTATTGTGCACTTGTTTGATGAGCTCGTTACGACTTTGCCTGAAGGCATACACCTTACAAGTCTTAAACAAAATGGTGATGTATTAAAATTAGCGGGTCGCGCAGAATCAAATGCGCGCGTTTCTTCTTATATGCGCAACATTGAAGCATCAGAATGGCTATCAAATCCTAGTCTTGGAGTGATTGAAACAAAAGAAACTGAACTGGCGCGTATTAGCGAATTCAGTTTGACCTCCAAACAAACTAATCCAAATATTGAAAGTAATTCTGAAGACGAATAAGAATATGGACTTCTCTGAATTAAAAAACATTAATCTCACCAACATCGGCACCTCGCCACTATGGGTTAAGGTGTTGATGATTGGAGTTGCATGTCTTGCAATTCTGTTTGCTGGATATTATTTGCATCACAAGGATCAGCTCGAAGATTTAAAGCGAGTACAAGCTAAAGAATTGGAACTTAGAACCACCTTTGAAAATAAGGCAGAAAAAGCATCGAACTTAGAATTGTACAAAGTGCAATTAGAGGAGATGCGTCGAACATTTGGCACCCTATTACGCCAATTACCAAGCAAAACTGAAATTCCTGCACTAATTGTAGATATATCACAAACCGGCTTAGCGAATGGCTTGGAGATTGAGCTATTTAAACCTCAGGGAGAATCAAAGAAAGAATTCTATGCTGAAAAAGCCATTGCTCTAAGGGTGAAAGGCGATTATCACCAATTTGGTGCTTTTGCGAGTGATATAGCGGCTTTACCTCGCATTGTAACATTGCATAATATTTCACTTACACCAAGTGATAACAAAATGACGATGACTGCTGAGGTAAAAACCTACAGATATTTAGACGAGGATGAAGAATGAAACCCAGAGCTGCTTATAAGCTAAGTCCAATACTCATGGCAGTTTTAATATCCTTGACCACACTATTTGCAGGCTGTAGCCGAGAACTGCGCGATCTAGAGGATTACGCGGAAGAAGTGAAATCTCGCGAACCTCTTGGTATTGACCCTATACCTGAGGTGAAACCTTACAAGAGCTACAAATATCAGGTTAGCAACCAGCGCAATCCTTTCGATGCATCAATTTTTGAAGCCAAAATTGTTCAAAAAATAAGAAAGTCTAATTCAGGCATTTCACCTGACTCCAATCGTACCCCTGAGTTTCTAGAAAATTATCCTTTGGATGCACTACGTATGGTTGGGACTTTGGAACAAAGAGGTGGATTGTGGGCCTTAATCCAAACTCCTGAAAAAACTATACAACGCATATCATCAGGCAATTATGTCGGCCAAAACAATGGGAAAGTGTTAGCTGTTTCTGATGCAAGAATAACGCTAGAAGAAATTATTCCTGATGGCTTTGGGGGTTGGCGCAAGCGAGATGGCTCGATTGCGCTAAGCGAATAGTCAAGCACACTTACTACAACGTAGATAACAATTGAACTTGCTCTTAAAACAGACTTAATCTTATAGGGAAGCCTAAATACCAAGGGGCAATATGCCATGAATGATACAAAACATACTTTATCAACACATCCATCAAAGGGTTCAATTCTATGGGCATTAGCGCATAAAGTTCTATTATTAATTTCGCTTTTCGTTCTAGCTTCCTCCGTTGCACAGGCGCAAAATGTGCTTCAAGACATTAAGTTTGCAAGTCTACCTAACGACCAAATTCAGTTATCATTTCAGTTTGAGAGCACACCGGGCGAACCTCTTGCCTTTGCAATCGACAATCCAGCGCGTATCGCGTTAGATTTTGCGGGCACCAACAATGGATTAGTGAAACGATTCCAAAATATTGGAATTGGTATTGCACAAAGCGTAAATACTGCTGAGGCAAAAGGACGAACTCGGATCGTCATCAACCTCTCTCGCATGGAAGACTACAACACCAGTATATCCGGCAATAACCTGATCTTAACCATAGGTGCGGGCACTGGCGACGGTACAAGTCAACACCAGGTTGCTAGCAGCACCACACAAAGTCCAAATATTTCATCACCGGCGTCGAACCGTTCTTACAGAATTAACAAGGTTGACTTTCGTCGCGGCGAAGGCGATGTAGGTCGCATTATTGTAGGGCTTTCCAATCCCAATATACCGATCAGCTTACGCGAGCAGGGCGGTCGCATTGTGGTAAATTTTTATAACACCTCACTACCTAGTAACTTGAGTAAGCGATTAGATGTAATGGACTTTTCAACCCCAGTGCAACTGGTTGAAACATTTGTAGATGGCGCGAATATCAAGATGGTTATTTCGCCGGACTCCAGCAAAGAATTTGAACATCTTGCTTATCAATCTGATAATCAATACGTCATTGAAGTCCGCGAAGTCCCAGAAGAAGTTATAGAACTACGCAAAAAAGATGTGTTTGAAGGTGAAAGGCTTTCTCTTAACTTTCAAGATATAGAAGTACGCTCCGTGCTCCAGCTTATTGCAGATTTCACCAATCTAAATATGGTTGTCAGTGATGCAGTTTCTGGAAATCTTACATTACGATTAAAAAATGTTCCTTGGGATCAAGCCTTAGACATTATTCTAAAGACCAAAGGGCTCGGTAAACGTGAAAATGGCAATGTCATCTATGTGGCCCCGAGTGAAGAAATTTCTGCTCGAGAAAAATTAGAACTGGAAGCACAACAACAGATTGAAGAACTTGCGCCGCTACGGTCTGAATTCATACAGGTCAACTACGCACGAGCTGCAGATATAGCTACATTATTAAAATCTTCTGACAATGTCTTACTATCTGAGCGTGGCAATGTTTCTGTAGATGACCGTACAAATACATTATTGGTCCAAGATACTGCGCTGAAGCTCAATGAAGTACGCAGACTTGTAGATCGACTGGATATACCCGTGAAACAAGTGCTTATCGAGTCAAGAATCGTTATCGCAAACGACGACTTTCAAAAAGAACTTGGGGTACGGCTTGGTTTATCTAATTTCGATCGTAGAGATGCCGCAAGTGGCGATGTTGCAGATGTGACTTCTGGAAGTCTAGCCGGGACTTCTCAGCTAATAAATGGAGACACCTTAGAACTAGCCGACAGATTAAATGTAGATCTGCCAACCAGTCTTACAGCAGGCAGTATTGGCTTAGCCCTAGCAAAACTGCCGTTTGGGTTTCTTGTAGAGCTAGAGCTTTCTGCCGCACAAGCCGAAAGTCGTGCTGAGGTCATCTCTACGCCACGTATTATTACCACGAACCAATCTACTGCGCGCATCGAGACTGGAACCGAGATACCATATCAGTCATCAACTTCAAGTGGCGCAACCGATACTGAATTCAAAAAAGCTGTACTTTCATTAGAAGTCACTCCACAGATCACGCCAGACAATAGAATTGCGATGCACCTGTTAATCACCAATGATAGCGTTGGCCAAATTTTTAACGGCATACCGTCCATTGATACAAACGAATTAGAAACTAATGTGCTAGTAGACAACGGCCAAACGATCGTGTTAGGTGGTGTTTATCAAATAAGTAGCGAAGATTCTGTAACTAGGGTGCCCTTCTTCTCTGATTTACCCTTGCTAGGCAGGCTCTTTAGAAATACTAATGTATCTAATGACAAGTCAGAACTACTTATGTTTATAACACCAAAAATAATTGATGAGCAATTATCTTTAGTGCGCTAGCTAACCCACAAATATCATTGAAGCCCTAAAAGCCCTCTCTAACGATAGGGCTTTTTTATATTAGTCTATACTCTTCCCTACATATTCTGACGGGCGAAACAAAATTTTAAGTTGAGTTCATTTTAGTGAATACTAAAAATATCATTCTGATAGGCGCAATGGGAGCTGGCAAGTCCGCCGTGGGCCGTAGACTTGCAAAAAAACTGGGCGCGCCATTTTATGATAGTGATCAGGTGATCGGAGAAAAGACAGGGGTTGATATCCCTACGATTTTTGAGTACGAAGGTGAAAGTGGATTTCGCCTTCGCGAAGAAAAAGTTATTAGCGAACTATGTCAATTGAAAATGATCGTACTGGCTACCGGCGGCGGAGCCATTCTTTCTGAGAAAACTAGAAAATTATTACCAGAAAAAGGCACTGTATTTTACTTAAAGGCTGACGTTGATACACTTATTAACCGCACTCATGGAGATGCGAATCGGCCATTGTTAAATACACCAAATAAACAACATACGATAGCTGCCATATTGCAACAAAGACAACCACTTTATGAAAAAATTGCTCATCACATCATTACAACAGATCACCACACTACCAACTGGACGACGAATCAAATAATAAACCACATCAGCTAGCTCTAATTCTCTCTACAATAAGCACCCATATCTAACTGCTTAATCATGACCAAATTTGACGTACAATTAGGCGAACGTAGTTATCCGATATATATTGGAAAGAACATACGTGAAGAACCAACTCACCTAAGCCGGCACGTGCATGGTGGTACGGTATTTATTATTAGTAATGACAAAGTAGCACCTTTGTACCTAGACGCTATTTTAAATAACTGTAGAAAATATATATGTCACCACTTAATACTTCCTGATGGCGAAATTTATAAGTCGTTAGATACGATGAACCTTATCTACAGCGCATTATTAAAAAATCACTGTGATCGGGACACCACCTTGATTGCTCTAGGCGGCGGGGTCATCGGCGACATCACAGGTTTTGCAGCAGCGACTTACCAGCGCGGTGTGAATTTCATACAAATCCCTACTACTCTACTAGCACAAGTCGACTCTTCAGTAGGCGGCAAAACAGGTGTGAACCATGTGTTAGGGAAGAACATGATTGGCGCCTTTTACCAACCACAATGCGTAATCGCTGATCTATCCACTCTAAACACCTTAGAGGATCGAGAACTCAGCGCTGGAATCGCTGAGATTATTAAGTATGGCCTGATAGGCGATGCAGAGTTTTTTGTATGGTTAGAACATAATATCAACCAGTTACTCGCTCGCGATTCAAACGCCCTTGCATATGCAGTACAAGTTTCATGCAAAAATAAAGCTCAAATTGTAGCGGAAGATGAGTTAGAGCAAACAGGAAAACGCGCACTGTTAAATTATGGGCATACTTTTGGTCATGCGATTGAAACCAGTGCAGGCTATGGAAACTGGATACACGGTGAGGCCGTTGCCTGTGGCATGCTGATGGCGGCATCATTATCCATGAAACTTGGGTGGGCAACAGAACAAGATTATAGGCGAATTGCAAAACTGTTAGAGATTGCAAAATTGCCAACAGAACCGCCTGAAGATATGCAGGCTACTGAATTTAAAAATCTAATGGCGATAGATAAAAAAACACGCTCAGGAACACTACACCTAGTGCTGCTCAAAGGCATTGGTAAAGCGGTACTCACATCCGAGTTTCCAGCACCATTATTAGAAGACGTATTGCGAGAGTTCTGTAAGTTATGAGCACGATATCGCTTGCAAATATTAATCATGATGCGTCACAACAACATCTAGCCCCATATGCCGCACAAGACGCTTTATCAATAGGTCGACTATATCCAGAACCCAAAGCATCTTATCGTGGAGAATTTCAACGCGACCGGGAACGCATCATTCATAGCACTGCATTTCGCAGGTTAGAATACAAAACTCAAGTCTTTGTTAATCATGAGGGTGATTTGTTTCGCACTCGACTTACGCATTCTATCGAAGTCGCGCAAATCGCACGTGCTATTGCACGCGCGCTAAGGCTTAATCAAGACCTTTGTGAAGCTATCGCGCTTGCACATGATCTGGGCCACACACCATTTGGACACTCGGGCGAGCAGGCTCTGCATCGCC
>JAPUHH010000161.1 GCA_027297825.1 Gammaproteobacteria bacterium | reverse complement strand
TTTCGCTATAATCGGTCATAAAATATCCAGTATAACGATGAAAGTATGGTTGCATTAGACAGGTCTACTTGGCTAAGGAATAATGAAACCAAATGGATACAAAACCACAAAAATCTTACTCCGTGACTGGATCAGGTCTAGGTTTGCGCCGCGATCTTTTAGATGAGCTAGAAGAAAATTTTCCAGCTGGCGTTGATTTTATGGAAGTTGCGCCAGAAAACTGGATTGGCATAGGTGGGAAATTAGGTAAACGCTTTCGCGCATTTACTGAGCAAGTTCCTTTTATCACACATGGTTTGTCTTTGTCACTAGGCAGCCCTGCTCCACTTGATGAAACCTTTGTTCAGGATGTAAAAAAGTTTTTAGATGACTTTAACATTCGCTATTACAGTGAACACTTAAGTTACTGCTCTGACAGTGGACATCTGTATGACCTAATGCCCATTCCGTTTACTGAAGAAGCTGTGCGCTACGTCGCCAGTAGAATCAGACGTGTACAAGAAATATTAGAAAGAAGAATTGCAGTAGAAAATGTTTCGTATTACGCCGCGCCTGGACAAGAAATGGACGAAATAATTTTTATCAACGCTGTGCTAGAAGAAGCGGACTGCGATTTATTATTGGATGTTAATAACATCTATGTTAATTCCGTAAACCATCGCTACGATCCATTTGATTTTTTACAATCCTTGCCTAATGAACGCATTGCTTATTGTCATGTTGCAGGACACTACAATGAAGCTGAAGATTTAATTGTCGACACGCATGGAGCAGACGTTATCGATCCAGTATGGGACTTATTAGACAGAGCCTATGAATTGTTTGGTGTATTTCCCACCTTATTAGAAAGAGACTTTAACTTCCCACCACTCAATGTGCTCATGAAAGAAGTACATACCATTCGCAACTTACAAAATAAGTGGCAAGAAAAATGGGATACGGCTTCTACACCGCTAGCAAAAGTAAGCTAACTTGCTATTCAAATGACTACTAAAAACACTGCATTTAAAAATATTCAATACGAGTTCGCTGCTCATTTAAGAGATCCGGATCACGCCAGTGCTCCCAATGATATCGAAGACCGGCGTATGGAGATATATCGTGGTCTTTTCTACCGCAACATTCAAACTTTTATTGCTAATGCCTTCCCGGTATTACGCAAGCTCTATAACGATGAAAACTGGCATAAGATGGTGCGAGACTTCTTTGCAAATCATCAATCTACATCACCCTACTTTAAAGATATCTCACGCGAATTTCTTACCTACCTTCAACAAGAGCGCGAACCTCATGCTGAAGACCCAATTTTTATCAAAGAATTAGCTCATTATGAGTGGATTGAAATTTATCTAACCTTTTCTGATATTGAGCCAGATATGAGCACGATAAATCCGAAAGGTGATCTACTTAAAGGAGTACCCGTGCTATCGCCGCTCGCGCAAATGTATAGCTATCAGTATCCGGTGCATAAAATAAAACCTAGCTTTCAGCCCGAACAAGCAAGCGAACAACCCACTTTTCTCATGATTTATAGAAATAAACAGGATCAAGTTGGTTTTATGGAGCTAAACCCTATTACTGCAATGTTGATCGGATTAATAAACAGCGAAAACTCAAAAACCGGTCAACAATTATTAGACGAAGTTGTCGCGACTTTACAGCATCCAAATCCAGATGCTGTCTACAAAGGTGGCGCACAAACACTCAAGCAATTGCATGTTAATAATATTTTGTTAGGCACAATACTTCCTTAGGCGCCTTTTACTTTTCTCAAAATAGGACATTTCGGGCATTAAAAAACCCATGATTAATTTCTCAACCATGGGTTAAGGCATCCATGCCAGGAGATGAGCTATAACACTCAAACTGCTTAAGTAGTTAAATTAAACTGTAAATAAATATGCATTAATTTTTTGTGACTAAACACGCATTTCACGGCTAATTGTTAATGACAGCCATTCACAAATCAAAGTTCTAGATGATTTTAGTTTGGAATACTTCTTGAAGAAGAAAATACGGATTTAAGCCAAGCCAACCCATAAAAGACTAAATACGCAAACATTAGATTCGCAAGCAATGCATTGCGCAAAAATGGTAACCCAGCAACATAGGCCTGCAATAGACCCGTCGCATTTTGCGGATACATATCATGGTGCAGCCACGCACCAAAGTTCGTCAGCAAATAAAATACTATAGAAGCAAGAAAAGCGACAGCGCCAACTCTAAATATGGTGATGTTTTGTAACGCACTGCCAATGAGTACGGTTATTGCAACCCCTGCATACACATACCAAATTGTAGCATGTAGCCCAAGCACTAAATCACTGAGCCACATCGCAGCCAGCGGCACCAAATAAGCTAATGCACGATTTGAAAATACTGCTCCAGAGAATAGTGCCATCGCCGCAATAGGAGTGGCATTTGGAGGGTGCGGCACTAAGCGAAACATCGCTAATAGTATAATCACACCTATTACCCAGGCCGGGTTCATTTTACTTAGAGTCATAGTAATAGACATTATACAGAATAATGAGTACCACAACTTTGAGAGAGTTGAATATTATTTTTTAATTAAATTCATAAAGATAAGATCTTTTCAATTCTCAATAAAACAAAGCTAATAGGCATTCTTGCTATTTAAAACAGTCATAATCGTCTTAAATATAATTTGTATATCAAGTTGCAACGACCAATGCCTTAGATAATCAAGGTCAAATTCAATTCGTTTTTCCATCTGTTCAACTTTACTTGTTCCACCACGCATGCCACTCACCTGGGCCAAACCTGTGATGCCAGGTAATACTTTATGCCGAATCATGTAGCCTTCAATAAGCTTTCTATACATTTCATTGTGAGCAACTGCATGGGGTCTTGGGCCTACTACACTCATTCGGCCTTGCAAAACGTTGAAAAACTGAGGCAGCTCATCTAATGAATATCGACGTAGAAATACACCGAATGGCGTAATGCGAGGATCGTCTCGTGTTGCTTGAGATATATCATCGTCGGAATTTTCACAGACAAACATCGTGCGAAATTTATATACACAGATCTGGTGCCCATCTAGCCCATAGCGGTGTTGTTTGAAAATGACTGGACCTCTAGAGGTGAATTTTACCGCCAATGCTATAGCAAGCATCAAAGGTGCAGTTAATATTACGGCGATACTAGCCAAGACAAAATCACTAATGTTCTTTAATAATCCTGAAACTCCAACAAAAGGGGTTTCACATAAAGCCACGGCCGGTATACCATTAATATTGTAGGTACGCGCTTGTATCAGATCAAAAACAAATACATCTGGGACGTAATAAATTGATGCGGTTGTGTCGTGCAACTGCTTTAATAGCTGTTTAGTACGATCTAAATTGCGGATTGGCAAAGTGATATAAATTACATCGATATTGTTATTGCTGACATAATCTGGCAGGCCACTAATCTTGCCAAGAACTCTACCATGTTCCAATGGACCAATTCGTTCCGGACTTCGATCTTCGAAATAACCAGTAAACTCCATCGCGAGATTTGGATCTTGCACAAATTGGTTAACTAATCGTTGGCTAAGTTCAGTCACACCCGCCACCACTACTTTTCTAGCATTCCCAGTGCTTTGAACTAAGGCAATATTGAGACGATTTAATGCTAGTTGCGACATAAGTAACGGCAATGGTGTAATTGCAAACCAGGTGAATAATGCAGCCCGGGAATAAGTATGTGAAGATTTTGTCGCATAGCCAATTAAGAGCAAAATTCCAACAATCAGAGCCCATGAAAACAAAAGGTTGCCAATATTTATTTTATAACCGCTTGCATCTCGCGGCCGAGCGGATTCAACTTCGCGGAATATAAAAAAAGCAACTATAAATGCGATAACCGCTAAATTCTGATATTCATCCCTCATTGGAATATCAAATAAAGCCAATGCCAACAGCAATGTTGCCACCGCAACTAAAGGAGGTGTCAGCCAACTCCATAGTTTAACCAGACCAAAAGTCAAGGTGCGGGTAAAATATCCGTTTGAAATTATAGGAATTGATTGCGACCTTTCTACCACTTCGTGCCCTCAAATATCCTTCATCTGTATGACTCAGCTAAGAGTTATATTTTATTTTAATGTGACTAAATATATAGCGTATCAGAGAGTTATTGAGCAAAGTGTGAGGGACTAGCGATTTTACATATAACCATCGCAAGACAAATCTATCAAAAATCATCCATACCAACCTCAGTCCAGTCCAAATTAATTAGCCCATATAACGAGATATCTTAATCTTGGATAAACTTCGACCCGCAAATCACTCCAACCTTTCTCCCAGTTTCTAAGCAAAACTTCTAGAGAACTACAAAATAGCAACTCAGCCTTACGACAATATTGCTAACTTCCAGGCTAAAAGCACTTATATTTACTTAGAATATTTAATTTATCTTTCGGCTTACTTTAGCTTAATCCAATAACCTTATGAATTAATAAAATTTAAATTCAATTATTATCTCTTAATTCACTTAGTACTCACTTCCAATACCTATTTTGAAGCATTAACAGCTTATCGTGAATATACAACCGTTTATTTTTTACAACACCATTTTTACTCAAAAAATGTGATAGGGTTCACAACAATTTTGAACAGATAGTAAGCTTTTGATTTTTCATTAATTTTGGGCAATAGCAGCTATACGAACACTAGTACTCTAATACCCTACTAAACTTACTGATTAATAAGTTCCAAATTCTCAATCACAAACCAAAATCCAAAATCAATTTTAGGAGTATCAATTGATGCCTGGCTTATGTGTAAAATTTACTCGAAACTTAATTTATATATTTATAATTATTAGCCTTGCGGGCTTCATAAACCCGTCGTATAGCCTGGCAAAATCAAATAGGCTATTGAGCTCCCAGATACATGTAAACATAAATCCTCTACGTGATCTTGGAATAGACAAAGGTTATATCTGTTTCAGAATAAAAGCTTATTCAAATACAGAGATTTCAAAATTCTCCAAGCCTGCATGTACCTATAGAAAAAATTCAAAGAACTTTAAGCTCGCTTGGGCAAAAGGCCCAAGTTCTGTAATTGGTTACCAGGTATATTTTGGAGATTCTGCCAAAAAAACGGAAACCTTTCTGGCTGATGTTTTATATATCCTAGCAACAACCTTCTGGCAGAAAAATTACACGCTTCATTCCCACATGAAAATTGCTCATAAAGTAAATAGTATAATATTTTTTAACAAATAGTTTTACCTCTAAAACACTATGTTGAGTAGGCAAAGAATGGATTACTCACTCTAGTTAGCATTTTTTAATTGGAGTTGGAAAATGAAAACCACTATAAAATTACTTGCAATATCTGTGGCATTTGCGTTTTGCTTTACTGGTTGTGGTGGAGGCAGTAGCTCTTCTACTTCACCGAACACATCATTACCATCCGCAGGACTGCCTAATTCAGTTGTATTCAATCCTTTACGCGACCTTGCGTTAGGAGCAGGAGACCAGGTCTGCTTTAGTATCAAGTCATACAATAATATTT
>JAPUHH010000160.1 GCA_027297825.1 Gammaproteobacteria bacterium | reverse complement strand
TTCCAAAGGAGCCATTGGGCACTTGTGTGGAACGCCGACCGCAATCATCACTTTACCGCCTTCGAATTTTTGCAACCCCTTGTACATGTTTACCGCATCCGCTTCAGTATAAAACTGTAAAGCATGCTCGGCTAAGCCTGGCGTGCCTTCTGCATGTGCACGTGAACCGGTAGCAACTACGATAATGTCATAATCATATTTCTTGCCACTTTCAGTAATAACATGGTTACCTGCAAGGTCAAACTTGGTCACTGGATCAACTCGAAATGTAATGCTTGATTCAAGCAAGCTTACTTGGTCGCGGTACATTTCATCAGGAGACATTTTACCAAACGCTACGTAGAGCAATCCTGGCTGGTACATATGCTTATCTGATGCAGACAGCATTGTGATACTTGCCTTACCTGACTTTAATTCGCCATTCAATCGCCTTGCTAAATTATTCGCTAGGATTGTGCCGCCCATTCCTCCACCAACAATTAGTATTTTCATGGTTACCTCGCTTTTCTTATTTACGATTCTTAATTTATTCTTGGATTATGCAGAGTTTATTTGGTTTTTTTAACAGTTATATGCCAAACGCCCTCTTCCTCAAAACTGTCCAATACTTCGTGCCCAACTTTGTTAATCCATTCCGGTATGTCATTTGCAGAGCCTTTGTCAGTAGATAAAATTTCTAACTCATCTCCAATTTCAGCCATCTTCATTTGCCCGATGAGCTCCATCAACGGCCCAGGACAAAATGTATTTTTCGCATCAACTATTTTTCTTTCTGCCACGCCTTTCTCCTTGACTTAAAAATGCCACACTTGGCCTTCAGAGGCGTCACTTAAAAATGACGTCAAACCCATTGGCTCTGAAATAAAGCTCTCAAGGTCATCTTCACTGATTCCAAGAATATCCACTGCCATGGAACAAGGGGAAATTGTTGCATCCCCGTACTCTACAGCTTGCTCAAATAATTCTTTAAATTCTGGGACATTTTTTTCTTCCAATAGCTTGCCCATTTCACCTTCAGCCGGTGCACTTTCCGTTGCACCTTTAACAAAAAACTTCAACGCATTCATAGACAAAAATACGGTTACATCATTGCCACTTACTGCACCAACAGACGCCACCATTGCAGCCATTTGTAACTGCTCTCGATTACCCGATGTAACCATTACGCTTATTTTATCCGACGACATACAAACCTCACTAAAAATAGGGTTTTTTGAATTAAAATAGATTCAGCCTACTAGATATTTTTAGAGGTGTGAATTTACAGGAACTAAACGGGCTCGGAAAGGGCTATCATCAGTTTATATTGGCTAAATCAAATATATAAATCCACCACGCAATTTCGCCAATTTAATTCGTGCTCTGAGCGGATCTAACAATAGTATGGATTAGCGGATTTATACATGCTCGACTAATCATGAGTTACCCAATACAAATATAATACTTGCTTTTAGGCTTTTGACGGTCTTTTTTCGAACCGTTTGCCACAGTAATAGCATACAACTTGAGATTTATTAGCAAATGGCAAATACACCAAAGGATGGCCCAATGCGCCACCCCCGCCATCACATGCTATTTCTTTATCTCCAGCATTGATATTGATGACCGGTGCTGTAGGGGTAGTTTGTGAAGCCATTTGTTGTATGGTAAATCTTGTCATGCAGTTGTATTTACGAAGTATGCAGTAAAATCAACCTCGAGAAATAATCTTATCATTGCTATTGCCGTGTAATTCCTTGCTTTTTATGCTGTATTGATAATAATCTCCTTAGATCGCTATAAGTCGTTTATGTCGACGGCATACTTTTAATATAGACATCTTGCTTGCTATAGGGAATCTCAATTTCTAATTCCATGAACTTCTTATACACATTTGTATAAAGTTTATCCAACACCTGGCCACGCAATACAGGCATATCGACCCAGCAAAGCAATTCGAAATCTAGACTTGAGTTACCAAAATTACGGAATCGAACTCGAGGCTCAGGAATTTTACAAATCTGAGAATTATCCGCTGCAACTTGCTCTAGCACTTCGCGAACTTGATCGATATCACTTCCGTAAGCTACACCGACTTTCATGCGGATACGATGCTTTGTGCTCGGACCCCCCGCTTCATTAGTAATCTTGGCGTTGCCCATCACAGAATTTGGCACGGTAATCTCTACATCGTCGTTCGTTAGCAGCCGAGTGCTACGTATCCCTATATGTGTGACTTGTCCACGTTCACCAGTGTCTAACACTATAACATCACCCAACCTGTAAGGTGCGTCCGCCAATATGAATACCCCTGCAAATAAATTAGCCAGCGTGTCTTTAGCCGCAAAACCAAGCGCAAGCCCGATGATACCTGCTGAAGCCAGCCATGCGGAAACATCAATACGCCATGCTAAAAACAAAAAATAAACTGCAGCCGCAATGATAATAATAACTGTTAAGTTACTAAACAGTGGCAATGTGCTTTTTTGTACTAGCTGACTCTTTCTTTTGTCTGCGCTTAATTGATTAAGCAAAAATTTTGAAAATTTAATTGCAAATGAGGCCCAAACAAAAATTGTAACCGTTTTCAGGATAGAAACAACAATTAGCAACACATTGTCTGGCAGTTGCAATACTCTTACTGCTTGCGTCAAGCCCACAACAAAAAGGCTCACAAATAGTGGCTTTTGCAAAAGCTCAAGCAAACGATCATCAGCTTTAAAGGCAGTTTTTGCAGTGACTTTCTTTAGAAGCCGAAGAATTACAAAATTAAAAATTAACACAAAAGCGGTGAAAATTAAAACAATTCCCAGCGCTTTTAAATATGGATTCGGACCAAAGAATGCGAGCCAGGAATTATACAGCGTTTGAATTTTTTCCATCAAATTTTAAACTTCTATATACAAATTTTATAGTTTGGTGGGGTTAGGTGAATCACCGTAGACTTCCACTGGATCAAAGACTTTCTCATATTCCTTAAATTCCATTTCAATCGGCGCATCAGCTGGTGCATCACCAGTTTTAACCGCACGATAGAAACATGAACGATAGCCAACATGACAACTTGCATCACCGATTACATCAACTCTTAACCACACTGCATCTTGATCATCATCAATACGTAACTCAACAATCTTTTGAGTAAGACCACTAGTACCACCTTTGTGCCACAAACACTCACGACTGCGGCTCCAATAATGCGCCTCACCTGTCTCGATCGTTTTCTCTAACGCTTCTGCATTCATATAACCCAGCATTAGCAACTCACCAGAACTGGCATCTGTTGTTACTGCTGGAAGCAACCCATGCTCGTCAAATTTTGGTGCGAGCAACTTCCCTTCCTCAACCTCTTCCACAGATTCACGCGGACCAAACCATTTAAAATGTGCTGTCATAACAATTTAATACTTTCCCTAATACACTTGATACTAGATTTTACTGGATTATACAGATTCATCTAGTTAAACACGCCAATAGTGCTGAACAATATTGCTATTTTCCAAGCACCATTGATAAGTTTGCTGAATACCATCCCGAAGAGATATCTTTGCCTGCCACCCTAGTGAATTTAACTTTGCAGTATCCACTAGCTTTCCAGGTACACCACCAGGTTTGCGGGAATCACAATCAATATCTCCCACAAACCCTACAATTTCACCAACCAACATGGCTAACTCTTGTATAGAAATATCTATCCCAACACCAATTAATTTTCAACTCAAGAATTCTACTCACCAAATTTTGGCTCTCACCAATTTCAACTGCAAGCCCGATGTCGTCTCTCACGAGCATATCAGCAACCCCACCTTATAAGTGAGCTTATATTAATAATAGCTTTGCCTGCAGATAGAAACCCATATACTTCTGATGTATCACCAACCCTTTCATCTCTTTATATAACGGCACTAAATGCACATCTGGAACAGATAGACTCTTATGCGCATCTCTTTTGAGAGTTCATTAAACCTCTTGCGCCTATTGTCAAACTTTCATCAAGATTGACAATGAAAGTATTAGGTAAATAAAGTTATGCAATGATGTTAAGTATTTATGCTCAGAAAATTTAGCGCCTTTAACAAGGTGCGTCCAATAATTCCAAGAACAATTGATCAACCACTGAAAAATCATCAGGGATCAATCCCAGCATTGCGAAGTGTCCCATTAACGACGGAATAACTTTTATTTCACTATTGTTAATTAATTTTTGCTCAAACTTGCAATCACTCACAGGCACAAACATATCTTCCTCAAAAGCAATAACATAGGTTTTGGCTGTTATCTTTTTTAATGCAGCAGCTAAATCACCATTCGTGTGCACACTTGAATTTCCAGTTTTCCATTTTTTACCCTGAGCTAATAATGCATTTGGATCCATCGGTAGAAACCAACCCTCCCAAAAGCCCTTGAGCATAGCTTGCATGGACTCAAACCCTAAGCTCTTCCATTGTTCTTGCTTATAAAATTCTGTGCTAAGGCCCATTAAAGCGAACACATGCGCCAAACGTTTAAGGCCTGCTTCACAAGCATGTGGATCTGCATAATTTCCACCATTCCAGGCAGGATCAGATTTCAAGGCCTCACAAAATACATCCACATATAAGGCATCATGAGGAGTGCATTTCGCCGTACCCGCAATAGGTGCAGCACGCTTAACCATATCCGGATAACGTATCGCCCATTCATACGTTTGTTGCGCACCCATAGACCAGCCAGCAACCAATTGCAATTCTTGTATACCAAATTGCTCTGTGAGTAAACGATGTTGTGCGACTACATCATCACCAATTGAGATTTCAGGAAATCCTGACATCGATTGTGGTCCGTCAATATTGTGTGGAGACGTGGATAAACCGCCTCCGAGTTGATTCGGTAAAATAATGCAATATTTATTCGGATCTAATGCCTTGCCCCCACCAATATAATGCTCCATATTCTTGGATGTTCCAGAAAACATGACCGTGAACAAAATGGCATTATCTTTTGCTTCATTTAGCTCTCCATGAATAGCGTAGGCTAGTTTTGCATCCTTTAATGCTTGACCGGATTCAAGTTGGAAATTACCCAACTCAAAGAACTTATAAGGCCCATGTTGGTCTTGAGTATAGTATTCGTTGGTTAACATTTAATGATACTTGGCGCAAAACCCCAAGCTTACACTGAAACAGGCCGCCCATGACAAGATTTTCATACCTGCTTATTGCTACTTTTGCTGCCTTAATCTCGTTGCTAAACACTAGCAGCTTTGCAAATTCCTCCAATACAAATACTTTCGAAGTTGCGCGTTTCTCTGCAATGGACCTCGATGGCTGGGAACGTAAAATCTTTGAAAACGAAACCAACTATTCATTAGTAGAAGAAAATCAAACTTATTACTTGCAGGCTCACAGCACTCAATCTGCATCTGCTTTATATAAGAAACTGAAAGTTGACTTGCATAACACACCCTATTTAAATTGGAGCTGGCGCATAGACCAAGGTTTGCCGCCACTCAATGAAAAAGAAAAAAATGGTGATGACTATGCAGCAAGAATTTATATCGTATTTAAAACCGGCTTTACACCATTGAGTGTGCGTGCATTGAATTATGTTTGGTCTAGCAATAACCTACAAGATTCGTCCTGGCCAAACGCTTTTACTGAAAAAGCGATAATGATTCCGCTTAGAACCCAACAAGATGGTTTACACGTCTGGCAGCATGAAAAAGTGAATATTAAAGAAGATTTATTAAAACATTTTGAATCTATGCCAAAACATATCGAAGGCATTGCTATCATGACGGATACTGATAATTCCGGCAATTCTGCGAGCGCTAGTTATGGCGATATCTATTTTTCTAAGGAGTAGACCCTCAAAAGCATCTTAGGCAGCTATGCAGCACGACATCAAAACCTATACCGACTTATTTATTAATAATGTCCCGCTGATAGATGTGCGTGCGCCTATAGAATTTGAACGCGGGGCTTTCCCCACTTCGGTGAATCTACCAATAATGGACGATCAACAACGCGAAGAAGTGGGCACTTGTTATACACAGCATGGCCAAAATACAGCGATAGAAAAAGGCCATGATCTCGTCAGTGGTAAAATACGAGAAACACGCATTGCCGCCTGGCTTGAATTTGCAAACCGAAATCCAAATGGGTCTTTATATTGTTTTCGCGGCGGATTACGTTCCAAGATTGCACAGCAATGGATGCATGAGTCTGGAATTGATTTTCCCATTGTAAAGGGAGGTTACAAAGCGATACGCTCGTTTCTAATAGCGATCTTAGAAGACGCTGCAAATCAATGCGTATTCAAGCTAGTTGGTGGGAAAACCGGCAGTGGAAAAACGCAGTTAATTAATCATCTAAAGCATAGCGTTGATCTGGAAGGTGCCGCATACCATCGCGGCTCTAGCTTTGGTCGACATGCAAACCCACAAAACAGCCAAATTAATTTTGAAAATATAATAGCCATCGAATTTTTAAGACTACGACACCAGGAAGATCCAAGCATAGTCTTAGAAGATGAAGCGCGTACGATTGGGAAGGTCGGCATTCCAAAAACTCTGTTTGAAAAAATGCGCAGGTCACCGCTAGTAGTAATCGAAGACCCCTTTGAAATAAGATTAGAGCGTCTTATACAAGAATATGTTGTAGACATGCATGCGGAATTTGTAACGATCGACGCTATTTCGCATTGCTTCGAATCATTTTCAAATTATCTGCTTGATGGCATAAATAAAATTCAAAAAAGACTTGGTCCAGCTCGCTATGGTGGTATACGAGAAAAAATGCAACAAGCACTAGCACTGCAATCTAAAACTGGTGACATAAGCATGCATTACGATTGGCTTACTGCTGTACTAGAAAATTATTACGACCCCATGTACGAAGACCAATTAAACAAACGCAAAGACTCTATCTGTTTTCGCGGCAATCATGACGCTTGTTATGAATTCCTACAACAAAATATTCGCGCCAATTAACTTATCAAAATGCATTCATCTAGTTAACCACAAACTGATGAATAAAACGTTTATCAAACCATCCTTGCAGTTGCAAGCGTTAACGCTACGCCGGTTAATGTAGGAAGTTTTTGAGTTTTCATTCTCCGTCTCCTCAAAGATTTACAGTTACCTATTGAAAATAGGTCTTTTCTTATTGCTTGAATGCCTTTTTCACGCTTATCCCGCGTATAAACAACATCAATCCAATAGTTCTTTAATCTTTCTGAAGTAATTCTATCTTACCCTTTTGATTGCATAGAAACATAGCTTTGCATCTATTCCTACAACTAATACTATAACAGCCCTTCAAGCTCTGCCCATCTTGTCATCGCCCGCTCTAATTCATCTTGGTTGGTAGATAAACTTTCTAATGTCCGTTTAGATTTCTCATAAGGTTGTTGATAAAAATCAGGCATCTCAACCTCATCAGTGAGCTGTTTAATAGTTTTTTCTAAACCATCAATCTTTACAGGTAGCTCATCCAACTCTCGTTGCAACTTATAACTTAATTTTTTTGCCTTTCTAGCTTTTTGCTTATCCTCGTGCAGACTATCCTGGGTCTGATCACCAATTTTTCTTACAGGACTATCTGCTTCAAGTAACTGCTTTCCTCGACGCGCCCAATCTTGATAACCACCCAAGTATTCCTGCACTTTTCCATTCTCTTCAAATACTAATGTACTGGTGACTACATTATCTAGAAATTCACGATCATGGCTGACTAATATCAATGTTCCTGCATATTCCACTAAACGCTGTTCCAATACTTCTAACATTTCGACATCCAAATCATTAGTGGGCTCATCTAAAATGAGTAAATTTGCTGGCTTAGTAAATAGTTTTGCCAATACCACGCGATTACGCTCGCCACCTGACAGCGCTTTAACCGGTGTCATCGCTCGTTTTGGACTGAACAAAAAATTCTTTAAATAGCCAATGACATGGCGCTGTTTGCCATTCAGACTTATATAGTCCTTACCTTCTCCAATATTCTCTGCAATAGTTTTCCCCATCTCCAAGTCTTGTCTTAGTTGATCAAAATATGCAATCTCTAAGTTTGTACCTAACTTGGCTGTACCTTGATCCGGCTCTATTTCACCAAGAAATATGCGCAATAACGTACTTTTCCCAACACCGTTATTGCCAATGAGTCCAATACGATCGCCCCGCATAATCTTAAGCGAACAGTTATTTATAAGTGTCTTACCGTTATATCCGTGCGAGACATTGCGCACGGTTATCACCTTGCGCCCAGACTTTACTGATGCATCAATCTGGATATGCGCTTTGTTTCCACGCTTGACTCGCTTTGCTCGCTCTTCGCGCATCAATTTTAACGCTCTTACTCGCCCTTCATTACGTGTTCTTCTGGCTTTCACACCCTGTCGAATCCAAACCTCTTCTTGTGCTAATTTTTTATCGAACAAAGCATTGCTTGCTTCTTCATCTTCTAATGCTTTCTCTTTAAGCTTGATATAATTTGCAAAATCACCAGGCCAACTAACCAAACGACCACGATCAATTTCAACAATGCGTGTCGCAAGCTTTTGTAAAAAAGCACGATCATGTGTGATAAAAATTACACTGCCTTGATAGCCTCGCACTTGATGCTCTAACCACTCAATCGCACTGAAATCTAGGTGATTAGTAGGCTCATCTAATAACAGCAAGTCCGGCTTTGAGACTAAAGCCTTCCCCAAAGCAACGCGTCTACGCCAACCACCTGACAACTCACTTAATTTTTGCTCAGCTGGTAGCTGCAGTTGGGTCATAATAGTCTCAACACGCTGGCCCATCTGCCAACCACCACTTGCTTCAATTAAATGCTGCAACTCTTCGAGTTGCTTCAGATTATGAGCGTTTAAATCTTGCTTTGACAAAGCATCATATTGTTCGATTAACTTTTGCTGCTCTGCAAGGCCCTCTAGAATGACCTCTTGAACAAGTTGCTCGGAACTTTCTAATAAATTTTGTTCTAGCTGACTAATACGAATATTACTCTTCCATTGAATTTCACCATGATCTGGCTGCAAAGCTTGCATGATCATTTTTAGCATGGAAGATTTTCCTGCACCATTACGACCGATCAAACATATGCGCTCTTTTGCCTCAATTAAAAAATTGGCATGTACTAAAAGTGGGGTATCTCCAAATTCCAAAGATACGTCATCAAATCGAACTAAGGTCATCTATATAAATCGGCGCTGTGTTGAAGTGTTTTTATTAGGCTTTTCAATGCTTAGCATAAAGTTTGGACAGTAGTATGCCCAACCTTATATGAATACTATAGAATATAAGAAAGTAACGAAATTCATCGCTTTGTATATGGAGGAGACCAATGCAAATTAAAACCATCTTATCAATTCTAGTAGCTGCAGTAATGTTACTTGCGTGTTCGTCTGAATCACCTGATACATCAGCACCTACTGAAAAATCTTTGTATGATCGCATGGGCGGCCAGAAAAAAGTCAAAGCCATTGTAGAAGATATCTGGAACAATCATAGCGCCAACCCTATTGTTAAGGATCGATTTGCAGATAGTGACCCAGCCTATGTCAAAAAAAGAGTCTTTGAAATATTTGCGGCTGCAAGCGGTGCGACAGACGTGCAATACAATGGCTTAGATATGAAAGCTGCACACAAAGGCATGAATATTAGTGAAATGGAATTTAATGCCGTGGTAGACGACGTATTAGCAGCTTGCGAAAAACATAAAATTGCGCAACAAAAAAGAAATGAGGTATTAGCCATATTGTGGTCGGTACGAAAAGACATTGTTAACTCACATATTATTACTGAAGCACTCGTAAATTAAACTAATGTTTATCTGTTAATAAAATTAATAGCCAAAAAAAAGCCCCGTCATTTAGACGGGGCTTTTTTTGTATTTAATGCCTGGCAGTGTCCTACTCTCACACGGGGAGACCCCGCACTACCATCGGCGATTCGCCGTTTCACTTCCGAGTTCGAGATGGGATCGGGTGGGACCAACGCTCTAAGGCCACCAGGCAAACTGGTCGTGGATCACTCCACTAATTCTTTGAATTTCAACTAAACGAGTGTTTTGAAGTTTTACTTACATTCACTCAAACTGCTTGAGTGTTATATGGTCAAGTCGCACGGGCAATTAGTACTGGTTAGCTTCATGCATTACTGCACTTCTACACCCAGCCTATCAACCTGGTAGTCTTCCAGGACCCTTCAGGGGAATCAAATTCCCAGTGAGACCTCATCTTAGGAGAGGCTTCCCGCTTAGATGCTTTCAGCGGTTATCCTGTCCGTACATAGCTACCCGGCAATGCCACTGGCGTGACAACCGGAACACCAGAGGTACGTCCACTCCGGTCCTCTCGTACTAGGAGCAGCTTCCTTCAAGTCTCAAACGCCCACGGTAGATAGGGACCGAACTGTCTCACGACGTTCTAAACCCAGCTCGCGTACCACTTTAAATGGCGAACAGCCATACCCTTG
>JAPUHH010000016.1 GCA_027297825.1 Gammaproteobacteria bacterium | reverse complement strand
GGTTATTTAATAGGGCATTTGAGTAGAGCAGGGTTCGACGCGACTATCTTGAAGAATTACTAAATAAAGTGGAGCAAAATTAATCTCTACTGGTCAGATGAGGAGTAATTGACTTAATTAGCTCCGCAGTCTCGAGTTGACAAAGTTAAGTCGAAAAATATGCTCCCACCAATTGTGCTATTTATACTCTTCTAGTCACGCTGGCGGTGGCATAATTAACCTTCTTTAGTAACTTCCACATCCCTGCCTGACTCTCTCTCGCTTCTTCTTCAACTTCATACAGACGTTCAGTTGTTGCATAACTAGGATACACATACATATAACCACCACGCACTAACGCGCCATTGACCCATAAGTCTCCGAGATAAACTTGCCCAATTACTCGAACTCATTGATCAATATCTATTTCTACAATTTGAACTTCTTTGCCTGTCACATGATCAGCTAATGCTTCTCTGGATTTCTTCCAGAAAGGTTGGCCGCATTTTGCGGCATCAATTTCTGCATGTCGGATACTGAGGGGTTTTCTTTCGTGAAGGATATTGATGGAGCCGCCATCAGTAATGCTAATGAAGATAATATAGAAAAAGGCTTTTCTAATCACTTACATCAATAATAATTCAATCACACTTGATATTATTTTTCCGAATTTCATGTGACTTATTGGACAGAAGGATAGATGTTGTTGGAATTTCCCTAGTAGAGAAACTGCAGAAAGTTATGGGCAATTACATAACCTAGAGCGTTGTGAACAGATTATTTATTGTGTGAGAGAATTAATAATTAATGACCACTCCTAAAATAATACATAGTCCCAGATTAATCTATAGCCTCAACATGTCCTTTGTTATTAATGTAACCAGTGATAGGGGTTAAATTTGCACATTCTGAAACAATATAGCCAGATGCATATTTCGAAAGCCACGAACAAGCAGCGACTGGTGGAGTGAGAATGGAATCTTCCATCACATTTATGCCAAAACTAGCAAGTTTTTTGACAATCTTTATACGAGGACGTGACGTTGTATTAGTAATAAATACATGAGGAATATTTTCTTGGTGGATCCATCCTAAGGCTTCTACTGCACCAGGAATAACATTATTCCCTTGGTAAAAAACACCATCGAGATCAATAAGCAAACCACGTTTCACAGATTGCTACAACTCCCAATCTTTATCTAGCTTACTTTTACTATTATAAACTATATTCGCGCAGGGAGATTATGAACATTTTATAAACATAATTCTTTAGTGCTATTAAAATGGAAATCTGAATGTCTGCTTTGGGTCGTTAGCGGTCATTCGCTAATGAAAACCTTTTCCGTATTCCTTGTAGCCCTGATTGATGATTCTTGGCCAACGATAATACCATGCGTTTTCTTGTTCAGGCTCGATCGTCACAATATACACACGTCGCTCATGTTGGTTGCGCGCAACCAAGCCTTGTAAACATTGTCCTTTCACTAAATCAAACCAATGATTAGAACCATCATGTGATTTTTCCATAAACGTTTTAACTGGAATTTTAACCGGTTGCGGTTGCCATCGATCCCATTGGCCTTTATATATCGTTTCCAACCTTGCCCAACCTCCTAATGGCAAATTCCCTTGTTGTTGTTTGCGTCTTCCCCATGGCATCAGAATGAGGTTATTCGTTTTAGTAATAATCGGAAGTGTGGCGATCGGATTATGAAAATAAACACGATGATCATTATTTTCAAAGGAGTATAAAACACCACTGCTCATACCGTCTTGCGATGTCCATCGGGTTTCCAGGCAGGTGCAATGACATTTGGCATATCGGAACGATGTAATAAATTTGCGGGGGCTAGGGTAAATTCACCATAACGTTCATTAATGCGATCCATGGCTAGATTGATCTGTTCACGCTTGACATCTTTCTTGCTAAAGAGTGAAAGTTGGTGGCCATGATCTTTCGGATCGAGTGCCGTAATCTGGACTTGAAAGCATCCCTGGCCTTGCCAATAGTGCTTCAACAACTCGTTTGCGAGAGTCTTTATTTGGCAACTATCATTCGTAGGTTCTGCGGTTTTCATTTTTCTAGCCAACCAACCCTGTTCAGTTAAAAAACCAATAAAAAAACGTTGTGCTTCAAAGTCATATTTGCGAAGTCGTGCTGCCACTTTTTCCGCCATGTGGTGCAAATACATCTTTAAGGTGGCGGGGTCTCTAGTATTCGGTGGCATCACTTTTCCATGCCCAATGGATTTGGGTGCAGGGATGGTTTGATGTAAAGGATCAGGATCTAAACCTTGCGCCATATACCAGATACGTCGCCCCGGATTTCCGAAACGCCTCGCCAGCTCACCAATGGGCAGTGTTTTCATCTCTCCACATACGTGCACTCCGCGATCGCCTAGATATTTACCAATACCTTTTGCAATTCCGCATAGATCCGTAACAGGAACATTCTTTAAGCATTCTTCAGATTCCCATGGTGGAACGACGACTAAGCCATCCGGTTTGTCTTTCTTGGCCGCATATTTAGCCGTGGTTTTATCGCCACTGATCCCAACACTGCATGTAAGGCCGCTTGCTTCATACACAATATCTTTAACAAACTTTCCAATGCTTGCAGGATTGCCATAGATGCCTTGGCAATGCGTAATATCAAGGAATGCTTCGTCTACCGAAAAGACTTCAACATCAGGGGTAATGTTTTGCAATGCAAACATGATACGGGTGGAAACTTGCGCATAACGATAGGGTCTGGCTGGGACTTGAACGACATCAGGACATAGCTGCTTAGCTTGTTTTATTCGTGTGCCGGTTTTGATTCCGTATTGTCTGGCTTCATACGAACAGGTGATAAAACAAGTTCCGGTTAAGCCATTTGTAATCCCAATAGGTCGACCGCGTAACTCTGGATGGTCATGTTGTTCGATACTGGCAAAGAATGCATCCATATCGATGAGTACAATGGCACGGTTCCAATATTTCATCGCTCATGTATACATTCTCACTTGACCCACAAGTACACCTTGAATCGTGACGCGATCGGCCGAGTAATTTTTAGGTTGCATATTTTTATTGGCAGGGATTAAACGAACCGTGTCTCTATTCGGAAACTTAATTCGTTTTAAGGTCGCCTCATGATTATCGATAAGGGCGACTACAATTTGGTTGCTGCGCGCCATCTTCGCTTGCTCAATCACCACAAGGTCGCCGCTACGAATTCCTTCATCGATCATGGAGTGGCCTTTAACCTGTAATACGTAACGGTTCGTACCCCCTAGTAAATGCGCAAAGTTAATTAACTCACGGTTTTCGATGGCCTCAATGGGTTTGCCCGCTGCGATACACCCGAGTAGAGGCAGTTCATCATAATTAGGATGATCAACAAGCTCGATGCCACGATGTTTTTGATGGCGCCGGATATAGCCTTGTTCTTCTAATGAAGATAAATACCGATGGACAACGCCTTTAGACTGGATGCCTAAGCCTTCAGCGATCTCAGTAAGTAATGGTGATTTACGGGACTTAGCATAGAAGTCCACAATAAATTGGAGTGTGGTTTGTTCTCGTTCAGTTAGCATCATATATTCTCTTTAAGTTCTCATTATAGAGAACAACTAGAGAACATTCAAGAGGGGATTGGGCTATAACTTATGTTGTGAATATAGAAGCTAATTGAATGACTGCTAATGACCCAAAGCGGACGTTCAAGAGACAGCTTGTTTGATGGATCAATGCAGTATTTAAAACGAGACAACCACCTGGATTTCAAGTTATAAACAGTGATCAAAATTCAAAGGCTCATAAGTGGCTGTTTAATATGAGTTTAAAAGTGTTGACGCGCAAATTAATTTACCGTATTATTAAAGAACAGTAGTTCTTTAAAGGGATTATTCACTTATAGCTTATGGCTATGCATTTTTTTAGATAGATAAAGAACAAATGTTCCTTAAATAGAAACAAAGAAAGAAGACTGATGCCAAGACCGATTGAATATGACCGAGACGAGGTACTTCAAAAAGCTACGGAACTATTTTGGTACAACGGCTATGAACAGACGAGTGTTCGGGATGTATTAAATGCGACAGGCTTTAATCGCCATAGTCTATACGAAGAATTTGGTGGTAAGGCGGGCTTGTTTAAAGCTTCACTGGAATACTATAAGCAGCACATTGCGAGTGGGATGGTAAAAGCACTCCAATCAAAGGATGCAGGTCTTGAAACTATAAGGGAAATATTTAAGGCTCGGGCAGAGATTGATCAACAGGAATTAGGTTGTTTAATTAGCAATACATTGAACAATAAGCACACCATCGGAAAAGAGCTCTTTTCTATTGCCAAGGCCTACAACAAGAGAGTTGAAAAAGCCTTACACCAATGTATTTCCAACGCGCAGCGTAAGGGTGAAGTAGCTAAAGAAAAAGATACGAAATTATTAGCACGTTACGTGATGACCATTTTTCATGGGCTAGGACCTATGAGTAAAAATGGTATTTCTAGAAAAGAGACCGTGGCAATTGGCGAAATGACTATTAATTTAATTTCGGCAAAGTAAACGACAAATAAATATTTACCTTAAAACAGAACGTATGTTCTTTTATATAACAAGAGACAAGTATTGAAAACAAAAGCTCCCTCCTTGTAGATCGATACGGACACCCTGGGTACGCTTGGATTTTATGGCTTGCTTTTACTTGGCAGTTTATTAAGTACGAGCATAGCGAATGCTGCAAATTTACTAAGAAATGAGTCTGTGTATGAACATATTGAACGAGCTGAAACGTATCAACAGCAAGAAAAGTATCAATTGAAGGAGCAAAGAAATGTAGTACCAGTAAAGGCCTTTAGTATGGTTGATGCAAGGTGCGACGAGAACTCGAATACACCTAAATTTACTCTCAATCCTTAGTTAAATGTCGTTGATGTTGATAGTAATAGTTCACCAAATCTAAATGACACACCTTCCCTCACCGTAGTGCAAGGAGCAATTATTGATAGCAAGGACACCTCCTTTTTCAGTGATTCCGGATTAAGAAATCCAATGTTGAAACTGGAGGTATGAATTAATTATTTTAAATCACCAAAATCCTTAGGAGGATGAACATGAATGCAATGAACAATTCAAAGAGCCAAAGAAACAATCTTAGTCTTATTGCTGAAAAATTTGTTTTGGACTCAATTCGAATTGAACACCCTGAATGGGTTGATGAAGAGGGTGGTTGTCCAAAATGTAATGAATACTACGAGTCGCTCAGTGACATCGTCATCATGCAGGACATAAACCAATAACGGCATGCGATTGCGATTGATTTTTATTTAAAGCTTTTTAACCAAAAGGAGAAATCCATGACTATTAGTTATGATATCAAAAATAAAACTGCACTTGTAACAGGTGCTAACCGAGGCATTGGAAAAGTGATCGTAGAGACTTTTTTAGAAAAAGGTGCTACTAAAGTTTATGCCGGGGTTAGAAACCTAAATAAAGCAGAACCGCTTATTGAACAATATGGAGATCGAGTTGAAGCCATTCTAATTGACTTAGCAAAACCTGAAACCATCACAGCTGCAGCTCAACAAGCCAAAGATGTCGAAGTGGTTGTTAACAATGCTGGGGTTCTTAAATCATCCACGCCTCTGGATATAGATGCCCTTGACTCACTAAATTATGAAATGGAAATGAATGTTGGAGGTCTTGTTCGTATGGCGCAGGCCTTTGCACCAGTTTTGAAAACCAATGGTGGAGGTGCTTTTATACAGCTTAACTCCGTTGCATCTATCAAAAACTTTGTCCCATTTTCTACTTATTCTGCATCGAAAGCTGCTGCCTATTCGATTACTCAAGCATTGCGCGATCTATTAAGTGAACAAGGTACCTCAGTAATAAGTGTTCACCCTGGACCGATCGCTACGGATATGGGTGATGATGCAGGGCTTACTGAAATAGCAGAACCGCCTAGCTTAGTGGCTGACAGTATTGTAACTGCACTTAACAATGGCGATTTCCATGTATTCCCAGATACAATGGCCAAACAAATTGAAGCGGTCTACCAAAACTTCGCAGAGAACATTGTCGAAGCGAATATCATGGAAAGCTAGGAGTAACTAATCATTTAATGGTTGAGCATGAAATAATCGAGTGTCCACTTTCGACCCAAAGCGGACATTCAATAAAACACTTTTAAAGGTACTGACATTAATTTTAATCCTAACCTCTTTCATAAAAAGCGTTAACAATAGGGCAATCCTCAATGGAATAATTACTACCTTTACAGCTAGCAGTTATTGAATTTAGCGCTTTTTGTAATCGTTTTAGATCGTTAATCTTCTTCTGTACTTCTCGAGCTTGTAGCATGGTTAATGCTTTCACTTCTCCGCAAGTGTGATTAGGTTCATCAACGAGCTGTAAAAGTTCTTTAATTTTCTCAATGCTGAAACCTAGTTCACGACTTCGACGAATAAAGACGAGTCGTTTCAAGTGCTCGAATACATAGAAACGATGTCCACCCTCGGTACGAGATGGGGTTGGCATGAGAGTGGTCTTTTCATAATAGCGCACTGTCTCTACTTTACAGTCTGCCGCAGAAGCTAGATCGCCGATCGAGTAGTAGGGCTTTGATTCCACGTTCATTTTTTGCTCCTTGAATCTGTAGTTACTTCAGGTTTCATAATAACGCTAGTTTGAATGGAATTGGAATAATTAAATGGACCGTATCGAATTGATCTCTGATCTCACATGTCCAGAATGTAACAATACATCAAGTGAAAAGATGCCCACAGACTGCTGCTTGTATTACTACAGGTGTAAGAGATGCAATACCTTACTGAAGCCTAAAGAAGGCGTTTATTCTCTTAACGACCATTATCAGATATTAACTTCTGTAAACATAAAAACCATTCCCATGCTCGAATACTCTTCATAAATAGGGCAATTATGTAGCTTGGTTTGTTAACCGTAGTTAGTAAAGATTAAATGCTGTATATTATAGGTGCAGGAATTATGCAGGAATTATGCAGGAACGGCATGAAAGCAAAACTCACCACACGCTCTGTAAGCGCCTCTAAGCCGCGATCTAAGTACTACAAGGCTTGGGATACCGACCTCGCGGGTTTCTTTCTTAGGGTGCTACCCTCTGGCGTTAAAACCTATTGTATCTACTACCGGTATAAGGGAGCGGGTCGTGAGTACACCATCGGTAAGCATGGCAAGGTCACTGCGGATCAAGCCCGTAAACAAGCCAAGATCAAACTAGGCGAAATTGCAAAGGGCAAAGACATACAAACTGAAAA